>CAZDJQ010000018.1:0-17639 GCA_964505765.1 uncultured Gammaproteobacteria bacterium
TATTTTAATTAATTTCAAATAATCTAATTGTCGGGTGGTCAAACACTGTCCAGGTCTCCTCCGACCTTAAATCCGAACCAAGTAAACCCCGCCCAATCCGGCCGAAAGGGCTAAACTCTTTTACCAGCTTAAATTGACTGTCATTATCAAAAACCCGCCGATAAAATTCCGCTGTTTCAGGATATTGATCGGGCAGACGTAAATAATTGGCAAATAACCGTCTTGACGGGATTAAATAATAATCTGCTTGATCAAGATAATTTCTCAATTTTTCCTGCTCCAATTGATTATTTTCCAAATTATAAAAATCAACAGAAAAAGTTTGAAATTTCTCCCGATCTAAATCCGGCAAATCAATCACATTTCCTCCTTCATAAACTATTTTTGACTTAGCCGGCAAATTTTCATTCATCCATCTGCTTGCCTGAACTCTAATATCCGGCTGGAAATAAATTTTCATAAAAATAACCCCCGGCAAAATTAAAAAAAATAGAATTAAGTAATGGAAAATTTTTAACTTTGCCCGCCCTCGGTGAGCCCGTGGCGTGGCCGGGGCACTTTTCATTTTTAACTCTTTTATCCCCCAAACAATAAATAAAATTAAGAACGGCAAAATCGGAATCATAAACCGGGTCCACTTAGCAAAAAGTAAACTATTAAATATAAACCAAGGAAGAAAACTAGAAGTTAGAATATAGAATTTAGAATTTAGAATCTTGAATTTTAATTTTAAAAAACGCTTCAAAAAAATTAAAAAACTAAAAATTAGAACAGCGAACATTGGCAGACCCAAAACCCAGGGAAAAACCTTATTAAACTGAAACCAAAAAGGAATGGTGTCAATAAACTGCCGAGTATAAAAAACCGGTGAAATTCCGCGGGCGACATTTGCTTCGTAATTAAGTGTCCTCCAAAAGCTGTCAAACCTTAAAAAATAATAAGGAGAAAAAATAAAAGTCAAAATTAAACTTACTCCCGCCAATAAGAATAATCGTCTAAATCTTTTTGTCCGGAGAAGAACTGCCAAAAAAGGAGCAAATAAAAATAAAGCCGCATTTAGTTTGGATGCCATTCCAATTGCCCCGACAAATCCAGCCAAAATTAAATACTTTAGGTTTTCTGTTTGATAATATTTGACTGCTAAATAAGCGGAACTGACCCCAACAAAAGTTAAGATGCTTTCTGTTGTTCCAAAATGCGCCGTTTGTATTAATCCGGGAGTAAAAATCAACAACAAGGCAGTAATCGAGGCGTATTTTTGTTTTTTAAAAATAACTTTTGCCAGCAAGTAGCCGACAACAACCGTCAGAAGCGAAAAAACCACTGACCAAAATCGCAGGCCCCAAATTGCTTGATTAAATAAAATCGGCTTTGGGAGACTAAAGTAAGTCAAATATAGCGGAAACTGTCCGTAAGCAAAAAAATCCGGATTTAATTTAGGCCAGCTTAACCGCTCAATTGCCCAGGCCATATTATTTTCATCAGGGTGAAAGTAAAAATTATTTCCCCAATTTATTCCGACAAACCTGGTGAATAACGAAAAAAGCAGGAGAAAACTATAATGCATAGATAACAATAATCACCATCAATCCCCAAAGCACCACCGTAAACAGCAAGGGAATATCTGAAGCCAGCATTTTGGACGGCCGCTGGCCGCGCTTACGCTCCAAAACCAACTGCGAATAGCGCATAATTCCCAAAATAACCGGAAATGCAGTCAGCATCAACCATTTCCGATCCGCTAAGTGCGGAAAGTTTTCCCATAACAATTGTTCCAGACGCCCCTTTTCCCCCGTCATTTGGATCGGTTGAGTCAAATAGGCAAATAGTGAATAAGAAAGCAGCGTCGAAACTGCAAAAATTGACATATAAAAATCTAACAGACTTTTTCGATACTTCCCCAACGCCGGCCTGGCTTCATCTCCCTGCAATACCAACTCACTTCTCCGCTTTCCGCTGGCGATTAATAAAGACAGAAAAACCACCGTAAACATCAGCCAAACCGGTAAATGAAACCCGGTCGCTGCTTCCCCGCCCAACGCTCTTAAAATAAAAGACATCGAAATTCCAAAAATATCCAGAATCGGCAGTTTTTTTAAGAAAAAAGAATAAATTAAATGAATCGCGACATAAATAAAAACTAACAAGAAAAATGTCATTCCCAGAATAAAAGCCGATATCAAGCCGGCCAGAAACAAACCCACCGCAATAATAACCGCCGACTGTGGATCCAGCTCCCCTTTTGCAATCGGCCGGTCCTTTTTACGCGGATGTTTTCTGTCTAAAGGGGCGTCGACAACATCATTAATTAAATAAGACGCCGAAGAAATTAAACAAAAAACAATAAATGCTAATAAGGTTTTATTAAAAAACGCCTGGTCAAATAATTTCCCGTTAAAAATAATTGCCGCAAAAACAGCCAGGTTTTTGGTCCACTGAAACGGCCGCATAGAAATGAAAATCGCCTGGGGCAAACTCCTTTTTTTATCCATGGTTATGCTTATTCTAAACAATTACAAAGATTTAGACAAGCCGGCTGATTTCCCGCCCCATTTTAATTGAATGATTTAACCCCCGGTCCCAAGGGAAAATATGATTTCCAGTCGCCCAATAAATCTGCCCGGGGACTAGTTCGTAGCCCGGTTTTTTTTGAGGATAATCTAATTCAATAACCGGTTGTGCCCAAGGATATTTAAAAACCTGATATCCAATTAGAAAACTTTCAAAACTGGGATTAAGGCGCCGTAAAAAAGAACTGAATTCTTTAAAAATTTCAGCCGGGTTTTGATTGATTATTTTCTCATTCTGCTGGTAATAGCCGCCGGCATATACCAAATGTTCTCCGCCGTATTTTTCAGGATCAATAAAATTAGTGTGTTCTATTAAGGCTACAAAAGGAAACTGACTGTCTAAAATATTAAGCCAATAAGAATCATCCGGTAAAAACTTCTTTTTCAATCTTAAAACTAAAACCAAAGAGGCTAAGTTTTTTAAACTTTGATATTTTATTTTTTTCTGATTACTGACCGCCTCGGTATCTTCAATAATCGATAAAGCTTGCGGCACCGGCACCGCCAAAACTACTTTATCCACCAATTCGGTTTTATCGTCAGTTCTCACTTCCCATTTCTTTTCCTTTCGATGAATTTGGCTTACCGCCTGATTAGTAAACACTCTTACTGAACGCTCGCTTAGTTTTTTTTCCAGCCTATCAATCAATACCTGACTGCCTCCTTGTAAATAACCCAGTTCCACACTTCGCGCTTTTATTCTGGCCCATAACCAAGAAAAAGCAACTTCACTATCAAAACCGCCGAATTTGCCTTTCATTAACGGCTGCCAAATTTCCTCCCAGGCCGGCTCCCCAATCAACCTGGGAAAAAACTTTTCGGCCGTAATCCGACTGTAGACAGGCAAATAAGGAAAGGCGCGCATAAAGAAGATTGCCGCTCCCATCCGGATTTTAGCCGGCCAACTCAAATGAGGAAATTTTAAATAATCCCCCAGCTTGTCAAAAGGATAAATCTCCCCGTTGGTGTAAACTGAAGTTTCAACCGGTTTATAAAAAAGTTTATCTGATAAGCCCAGCTCTGCTAAAAAGGCTTTAAGTTCTTTATCTTTTTTAAAGTAATGATGAAAAAAAATTTCGGCCGGCCAATCCCAGTTCTCCTTTTGATCGCTTTTGACTAATCCCCCTAATTGGCTATCTTTTTCAAACAATAATATTTCTTTTCCCTGCTTGGATAATTCATGGGCAATGGTCAGACCGGTGATTCCGCCGCCGACAACAGCAATTTTCATTTAGATTAGAGGATAAATAACAATCCGCTTAGGCTAATAATTGACCCCAGTAATATTAACAACTGGGAGGGAAGAGTAAAACCGACTTCCGGTAATTCCATCCTGGTCGGCACGGGGGTGGCAGTTGTCTGGGCTATTAACTCCTCGGTCGGAGTCGGCGAAACCGCTTCTGCAGTGGTTTCTGTCGGCGTTGAAGTCGGCGTCAAGGTCGGGGTTAAAGTTGGTGTCGGCGTCAAAGTCGGCGTCAACGTTCCAGTTGGTGTCGGGGTCGGGGTTAAAGTCGGAGTGGGAGAGGCAACAGTAAAACTTAATTCACAACCGGTAGTCGGAGTCGGCGTTGGCTCTTCAGCAGCCGGCGCTTCTTTCGGCGCCGTCGGAGCCACATGTTCTTCTTCTCTCAATTGATACAGCCGGTAGGCGCTGATTACCGCAATCGCCCCAAGCAGAATCACTGATCCTAAAACCAATCCAAACACAAATTTCGATTTCTTTTTTTCTGGTTTTTTCTGGTCACCGTTGATTGGTGGATTGTTTTCAGTCATTTCATTCATTTTTAATACCAGCCTAAACTTGGATTATAAACTTGGGCTTCAACTGAATAAGTCCCATAATCCGGAATTTCAAATTCCCAATAAAAATTACCTTGATAACGCTGTTCACTTTCCTGCCACCCTTCCCCGTCAACTCTAAATCTTGCTTTAGTAAGCCCTTCTGGATGATCCGTCTCTCCGGTTACCAAAAGATAAACCCGATCCCCGGGGTGTAATTGGCTGTAATCGCTGATTAATTGCCAATCTTGATCATACATTTCTAAATTTAAACAGGCGCAAGTGTAATCAGGCGGCAGAGTCGGCCTCGGGGTATCAGTTGGAATCAACGTCGGAGTTAATGTTGGTGTCAATGTCGGGACTGGTGTTGAAGTCGGCGGTGGAGCACAAATACTCCAATCAC
Organism: uncultured Gammaproteobacteria bacterium; assembly: GCA_964505765.1. Classification (GTDB taxonomy): domain Bacteria; phylum Patescibacteriota; class Microgenomatia; order UBA12405; family JAHJSD01; genus CAZDJQ01. The sequence continues at coordinate 4,753 of CAZDJQ010000018.1, forward strand.
CACTCCAGCACTGAATATCTGCTTTCCCACACCCACCAGTAACGCTTAAATCTTCCTGATAAAAAGTACATTCTTGTGGCGACCAACTGCCAACCGTATGCCAATCTCCATCACAATCAACTGTAAATTCTCTAGGCATACAGGGAACTCCTGTCTTATTGGCATTACACTCCTCTAAAGTTGCGTAATTCTCATCATGGCTACAACCAGCCCAAGTTCCGCTTACTTTATCCGTACCACTACATTTTACTTTAAAAGAATGATCTTCAATTTTACACTCAGTAGTTGCCTCTGGAGGGGCTGGGTTATCACCATCCGGACAATACTCATCTGTCCTTTGACAACGTCCGTAAGTAAAACATTGAACTAAACCCTCTTGGCAAGGTGGTGGATTTTCTCCGTTTACACAACAAGCGGGGTTGTCATCACAAGCATATTCATCGCACCATCCTTCGTGCCACCCCCCACAATGACAAAGATCGGGGTCATAGGCTTCACGCCTGGTTTCCTGCTGCTGCTTAACTAAATAAAGCCCGGCAATTAAAGAAGAAGTTAGTAAAAACCCGCCGATAATCAAAAAAATAGTTTTTTTCGTCATTAGATCTATGCCCAGAATAAAACACTTCTGCCTAAGAAGTCAAGAATTATACTTAAATTTTCCCCCAGCCTAAAAATAAAAATATAATTACCCCCCCGATCAGCAGACTTCCGGTTATCTGCCAAATTCCGGTTTCCGGAACCCCGGATTCAGTTGAGGGCTGGCTGACACTGGGAGATTCAGTCGGAGTTGCTGTCGCCGTTGGTTCAGGGGTAGCGGTCGGGGCCGGTGTTGAAGTTGGAGTAACCGTATCACCGGAAGGAGTAGCGCTGAAAGCCGGTCCGGTATCAGCTTCGGCTGCTAAAACAAAAGTTCGTTTAAACTCTTCCTCTTTTCCTGTTTCCGGATCAGTATAACTAATCGTTAAAGTGTGACTGCCTGGTTCCAGCGCCTGGGGCGGACTCCATTCCCATTCTTGATCATCGTCTATAATCAGTTCCGCTTCATATTTTGTTGCCGATTCTAAAACTATTTTTACTTTCCCTCCGGCCGGGCCGGTTCCAAATATCTCCGGCTGGGGAACATTTATTGTCTCTCCGGCTTGAGGATTAATTATCTTAAACTCACCGGATTGTTCAAAATCAACTGCATCACTGCGGAACCCGCCGGAACCGCTCGGCGGCAGAGTCGGCTCCGCCCCGATATCTTCGTCCAATATTGGTTCGGCCGGATCGGTAAAATCAAAATCCTCGCCCAGCGTAATCGTTGACACCGGATCGTCGTATTTAGTAAAAGTCCTTCCCTTTGATGCTCCTTTTTCAGCTCCCTCAACGACAATTTCCTCAATAATCTCCCCTTCTTGATAATCCGCTAAATTCTGTAAATCTTTGCTGTAGGCTTTGGCTAGAGAAACGGCCCAATTCCCTTGAGAAGTTACTAAAGAAGACAACGGCGAAATTCCTTCGATTTCAACATAAACAATTGCTCCTTGCGCCGGTTCGCCTTGACCGGTCTCAACTTTTCCGGAAGCCAAATTAGCCTGCGGTATTTGTTGACTAGCTAGGACAGCAGTTTTGACCTCGAAAGACTGATTATTATCAGAAAACTCATTCCCGCCTGAAATTATAATATACTGATAATCTTTATTGGGTTCTAAGCCTTTAACTTCAACATAATGAGTAGTATATTTTTCGGGCTGGCCGATCGTATCACGACTGTCAATAAAAACTCTTTCCTGGCCGTTTAACTCCACTTTAACCATCCCGGCCGCCGGTTCAGCAGTTATCCAGGAAACAACAAAAGAATCCGGAGTAATATTAGTTTTCCTGATTTGTTCCGGACGAATATTTTTCCCCGCCCTTAATCTTAAAATCCCGGCTTCTTGAAGCACAACCAAGGTTGAAAACAAGCTGAATAAAAGAAAAATTCCTAAGATCGTCGGAATTTCATTCCTGTTCCATTTCATTGAGCCGCCTCCTCCAATTGACCGCTCCCAGTACTCTCCTCAACTTCTTCCTCTTCAGGAACACTGGTAGGAACAATTGGAGATTCAGCCTCACTGCTTTCTGTTGGAGTCGGGGTCGGTTTTAACAATTCCTGACTAGCTTCCTCTATTGTATATTTTTTCCTTTCTTGAATAACCGGGAGGATTTCACTGTTTAAATCCGGATTGATCGGTTCTATCAGAGCCTCATCTTCCCCAACAATTTGACTTTTTTTAATTAGTTGATGATAACCGCTTAATGACACCCAAATAAAAGAGGTTGCCAGAGTTAAAATCCCCAGCCAATATAAGCGTTTAATTATTTTGTCTTTTTTCATTCCTTATCCCTCCAAAACAACCAATAGCCGTCGATTTTAAGATTAATTCCCTCTGCTTGTTCTTCTCCCTTGTCTTCCGGCTTTGAAAGCTGATAGTTGTCTATCTGCGTCCACCGTCTCGCTTGTCTGATTTCGGAAATGTATTTCTCTAAAATTCCCAAATCACTGTCAGTATTTAAGGTAAAGCTCAACCCTGATAAATTTTCACTCTCAGCTTCAACCCCCTGCCTTGATGAAATCACGTCCTGCTTAATAAAATTAAGACCGCCAAAAGACGACACCTCTAAATTTAAATTTTCTTCCTGGGCTTTGCCGACGACCTGAGCCACCCCTTGGGACAAACTAAATTCAGACGGTAAGAAGCTCGCTAATAATTCCCAGTTAGTCTGAACTAAACCATACTCTTCTTGGGCGATAATGACTGAATTTATTTTTTGCCCCATTCTTTGAGATAATTCCTCTTTCCTATTAATATCCCCCACCAAACCGGTAATCGTTATTACCGCCGGCCTGATCGCAAAGATTATAAAAAAAGAAATTGTGAATAAGGTTAAAATAACCTCGGTGTAATACCAAGTTTTTTCTTCCTGAGCGTATTTTTCAACCTTTTTATGGGCCTCACCGGTGTAATTTGCCAACAAATCCTTCAGATCAATTTTCATAATAATCCTCAATGAAATTAATAGTAATTTCAATTTCCAACCCCAAAGTATCTTTATCTTTTTTAATTGTCCCCACTTCTACTGATGAAATTTCCGGCTGTGACAGTAAGTTTTTAATAAAAGCGGCTAAACCCGCTTCTGAAAAAACTGCCGTTGTTAAGCTTGCCTGCTTATTTCTTTCCGCCCATTCAAAACTACGCAGATAAACATCAGCCGGCAGACTTTTAACTACAACCTGAAAGGGCAGAAGCAGATCTTCCTCTTTCTCTAGTTCCTGGGCAATTACATCTAATTTTGATTGAAATAGTCTGAATTCCTGTTCAAATTCTTGAGTGCTTTCCAAAATCGCCCGCTGCTGTCTAATCTTATTTGACAAATCCGTATTTCTTCTATCCAGCCAAAAACGAGATAAAAACGCCCCGATAACAATTAATTGGGTAATTACTACAATATACCGGCCGACTGAAAACACCCAATCAAAAAACTTCCCCAGGAAGGTGCCTTCCAATCCGTGTTTCGGTAGCAGAGAAATCCCTTTAGCCATCTTATACTCCAGTATATTAAACTCTAAACAAGGTGTCAAAAGTAAATTGATTAATCAACTTGAGGCGGAAGCTCCATTGGGGTGGTTGTCAATTTCGGCAAGTAAGTGATTTTCCTTATCCATCGCCAAATTGCTTCAGCTTCCACCATGCCCCAAAAAAGTGTTAATCCAAAATAAAACAATATTGCTCCTCCGCCGGTAATCAAGGTTAATCCGACCAAACCGCCTAAACGAGTAGTGTTAAATACAAAACTGTCCAAACCCCTTAATAATAGCCAGCTCAGTCCGGCTGAAAGAAGACTGGCGAATCCAATTTTTTTAATTGTATTGCCGAAAAAGCTGAACCATCCTTCAATTTGAACTTTTCTCAATAATAAAATAAACAGCAAGCCGCTCTGCACCATACTGGCTAAACTGCCGGCTAAAGCTAAGGCGAAAATTCTCCAATTCCAATAATATACTCCTAAAAAGGCAACCGCCGCATTTACCACTAAAGCTAAAAATGAAATTTTTAAAGGCGTCCTGGTATCTCTTAAGGCGTAGAAAGACCGGACCAAAATATCACTAACGGTTTCAAAAATTATAACCGGGACCAAAAAAGCAATTACTTTCCCGGTGGTTAAAGTCGCCTGCCAGGGAAATTCTTGAGCTCCATAAGCTAATCGCACCATTGGAACTCTTAAAATCAAGAATATTGCCGCCGCTGGAAAAGCCAAATAAAGCGCTTGTTTTAAAGAAGAAAACAAAGTATTGTTAAAGTTTTTCAAAGTTTTCTCTTGAGCTTGTTTAGACAATACCGGCAGCGAAGCTTGACCAATTGTCGTTCCGAACAAACGAACAAAGAACCGGGTCAAACGTTGGCCCAAATAAAATAGAGACAAACTTCCGGCCGCTAATCCACTCCCGACAAAAAGAATAACCGTTTCTCCTACTTCTCCCAAGCCTAAAGCCAAAGCCCGCGGCGGCATCAGCTCTAATATTTTTCTAACCCCTTTCAGCTTAAAAGAAATCTTCGGAACATAAACCATGCCCAAAGAAAGAGCCAGAGGCAGTTGAATCAAAAAGTGAAGAAACGCCCCGACCACCACTCCTAAAGCAGGAGCAAAAATCCCCCACCTTGCTGAAAATAATTCAATTGCTCCAATAATGCTCAAGTTGTACAGCAACGGCGCCAAAGAGGGAATCAAAAATCGGTGCTGTGCTTGCAGAACTCCGGTCAGAAAATTACTTAACAGGAAAAAAATTTGGGCGCCGATCATCCAGCGGGTAAGCTGCGCCATTAAATCAATTTGCGCCGGCGAAAAACCGGAAGCAATTATCCCGGACAGCGGTCTTGAAAAAACAAAAACAAGAACTGATACGGTTAAAAATCCTAAGAATAAAACGTTAACAACTGTTGAAGCGACTTGATATGCTTTTTCTTTATTCTTTTCCAACTGGGCGCTGAACACCGGAATAAAAGAAGCGGAAAGCGCCCCGATAACCAACAACCGGAAAATTAAATCCGGCAGTCGAAAAGCAGCATTATAAGCATCCAATTGCGGCGCACAACAGGCATAAAACTTGGCATAAAGCGACCGGTCTCTTAAAATGCCCAAAAAAGCTGACAAACCAAAGGCTAAAGCTAAAATACTGGCCGCTGAAAAAATACTGGCCTGCCGCTTGGAAAAAATATTTCTGCCGTTGACAAACAATTTTTTAATCATCATTTGGAGTATAGCAAGTTTCTTGTCTTCCTGACAACAAGATGTTAAAATTAGCCAATTATGCCGATTACTAAATCCGCCAAAAAGGCGTTAAGAAGTTCCAAACGGAAACAGAAATTTAATAAAAAAGCAAAAGAAATTGCTCAGCAGGCAATTAAAGCTTTTAAAAAAAATCCCAGCCAAGCGAAATTGGCTCAAGCTTTCTCTGCCATTGATAAAGCCGCCAAACGAAAAATCTATCATAAAAATAAAGCTGCCCGCTTAAAAAGCCAACTAGCTAAAATGCTTCCTTCTTCTCCTAAAAAGGCGTCTGAAAAGAAAAAGTCTGCAGACGCGGATAAAATGTCCCAAAAAAAATAAACACATGAATGAATTAAAAAACATTTTTATTGGTGTTGCTTGGCCTTATGTTAACGGTGATTTACACATCGGCCATTTAGCCGGGTATCTACTTCCGGCAGATATAACTGCCCGCTTCAACCGCTTTATCGGGAATAAGGTTCTTATGGTGTCAGGCTCTGACTGTCACGGCACTCCAATCACTGTTGAAGCAGAAGAAAAGGAGATTTCTCCACAACAAGTAGTTGATATGTATCACCCAAAACACACAGCGCTTTTTGATCAATACGGAATTTCTTTTGATTTATACACTAAAACAACAACCGATAATCATAAAAAAGTAGTTCAAGAAATGTTTATCAACCTGGCTGAAAACGGATATCTTTCCACTGCTAAATCCAATCAATATTATTCTGAACAAGAAAACCGGTTTTTACCCGACCGTTATGTAGTCGGCACCTGCCCGCATTGCGGTGATGAACAAGCCCGCAGTGATCAGTGTGAACAATGCGGCCGGGTGCTAGATCCAGGAGAACTTAAACAAGCTAAAAGCCAACTGTCAAACCAGACAGTAAGTTTAAAAGAGACGGAACACTACTATATTGACCTGCCTAAATTAGAAGAATTTTTAAAAGACTATTTTAAGAATCACAAAGATCACTGGCGTAACTGGGTTGCTCAAGAAACTAAAGGTTGGTTAACTAGAGGGCTGAAAAAAAGAGCAATTAGCCGAGATTTAAATTGGGGTATAAAAATCCCAGTGGATAAACTACCAAAAAAATTGCAAATTGATAAAGCTGATCAAAAAAGAATTTACGTCTGGTTTGAAGCGGTGATCGGCTACCTATCCGCTTCAATCGAATGGGCTGACAAAAGTGAAAAATGGAAAGATTGGTGGTATCAGCAAGAAAACACTGATCATTATTACTTCATGGGACAAGATAATTTAGTTTTTCACACTATTTTTTGGCCCGGCCAGCTTTACGGCGCTTATGGCAAAAATATTCATTTACCCGATTATCCTGTTATTAATCACTTCCTTGATATTAAAGGCCATCCTCTTTCAAAAAGCCGGGGGGTGAGTATTGATTCGGCCTACATTGGAGAAAAATACGGCGTTGACCCGGTCCGCTTTTATTTAACCACCATTATGCCGGAAAATTCCACTGCCAGTTTCAGCTGGGAACATTTTGTAGAAACACACAACAATGTTTTAATCGGCACTATTGGTAATTTCGTTAACAGAGTCTTAAATTTAGCTGAGGGGATAGACAATTTTTCAGCTAAAGATGTTCATCCTGAAATCGAAAAAAGATTGAACAAACACTTGACTAAAGCTTATCAACACTTAGAAAAAAGCGAGTTTAAATTATATGTCCAGACTGTCACTAAAATTGCAGAATACGGCAACCGGTTCTTAAACACACAATCCCCCTGGCAGCTGGAAGAGTCGGCTCAAGAATATCAGCAAATCCTAACCAATGCGCTATTAATTGTTCTCAGCCTGCAAACAGCTTTTAAACCTTTAATTCCCGATACTTTTGACAAATTAACTGGACTGCTAAACACTGACATTAAAAATTGGCACAAAAACCAACCAATAAAACAATTAAAAAAACTGTTAGTTAAAGTTGAAATCAACCAGCCCAAACCTCTTTTTAATCAAATCGACCCGGAAATTATTAAAAAAGAAGAAGCTAAACCAAACCTAGGGAAATAAAATTAGACAATATTAGCTGTGATAAACTATTAACATCTGATCATGGTTAAAATAAAAAATTTCTGGGATTGGAAATTGTTGTTTTTGCTAGGACTTTTTTTAGTTTTATTCCTCCCCAGCTTATTTGAACCATATTATTACGGAGACGAATGCACTTACCTTACTCTGGGGCAGGCATTTAACCGCGGTTTGGTCTTTTATCGTGATATTCATGACAACAAACCGCCATTGCTTTATTTGACCGCGGCTTTAACCGGCGGGAATTTAGTTTGGCTGAAATTAACCGGTCTTGCTGTTAACCTTTTTCACCTGGGTTTGATTTATGAATTAACGGTCAAGTTAACAAAAAATAAAAATTTAGGCCGGCTGAGCGGTCTTCTTTTCACCGCCGGTTATTTAATTTTTGAAGGAAGAACCGTGAACGCGGAAATTTTTATGATGGCTAGTGCCACTTTAGCCACTTATTTAATTTGGACTCGGTTAAAGCCGATCAAATTTAAATCCGGCTTATTGATCGGCTTAATCTTTTCTTCCGGCTTTCTCTTTAAATCCCCGGCAGTTTTTGATTTCATCGGCATTTTTCTCGGTCTGTTCATTTTCACTCTAGATAAAATAAACTTGACTGCTATTAAGCAAAAATTAAACCGTCCTCCGGTTTGGGGGATAATTACCGGATTCACAATCCCGATTTTATTATCAATCTTATATTATGCTTATCTCGGCAGTTTTACCCCTTATCTTCGGTCTGCGTTACTGCAGAATATCGGCTATCTCACTCGTTGGCAAACCGGATCATCCGGTTTAATTTGGCGCTTTTTAATTTTAGCCGCCTTAATTGGATTACTCCTTGTCTTTCGAAAGAAATTCAGCCGGCGTTTTATCTACTTTCAAGTTTGGTTTTTATTTTCTCTTTTTGGGTCGCTTTTATCAGGCCGTCCTTATCCCCACTACCTGCTCCAAATTGTTCCCAGTTTAGTGGTTTTAATCATCTTAATGATTAAACAAAACAAACTTCTTCCCCGGTTATTAACAATCGGATCAGCCGGACTATTAATCTTCGCCTATGCTTTCTATCAATTTTGGTGGTACCCAATACTGCCCTACTATCAAAATTCCATTCGATACCTAACCGGACAAATTAATCGCCAGGAATACATTGAATATTACGGCAGCCAAGCCCGGCAGGATTATCAAGCAACAAAAATCATCAGGCGGAATACCGACCCTAACGACCGGATATTTGTTTGGGGTGAAGGATCCTGCCTTTATGCCCTGTCGGAGCGTCTGCCTGCCGGTCGATATGTCGTCAACCATCATATTTTTGATTTCAATGCTTTTGATGAAACTCTTCAGGCAATTAAAAAAAATCAACCCAAAATCATTGTAAAACAACAGCGGGAACAAAGAAACTGGCCCGAGCTGGAAATCTATTTGGACAAGAACTACCGGCGATTTTATTACCCCTCCCTGGAAGACGAAATATACTTTGAAAAACAAAAATGATAAAATAAACGCCAATGACCGATATAAACAAAAACACCAGATTTTACCGATTTTTAGAAATGCTGCCCGGGACAATTGCTTGGTCGATGATTTTATTTATTATCTTTGGGTCGTTAATTGCCCCGCGTTTAGTCGCCTATTCAGTAATTGCCTTTTTGGTTTTTTGGTTTTACCAATCAGCCAAAACTTCAATTCTCGGGATCAGCGGTTATCTGAAAATAAAAAAAACCGAAAAAATAAACTGGCAGAAAAAATACCGGACCGAAAAAAAAGACGATTGGTTAGCCTGGGATAAGATTAAAAATATTATTCTTATTCCCAACTACAACGAATCAGTAAACACTCTTTCCCGTAATTTAAACTCCTTAGCTAATCAACAGGGGATAAACCCAAAAGAAAAGCTTGTGGTTGTTCTGGCCATGGAACAAAGAGCAGAAGGCCACCGGCAAAGAGCGGAAGAACTAATCAATAAGTTTAAAGATAAATTTAAATTGCTAACTGCCACTTATCATCCCCCGGATATTGTCGGCGAAATTAAAGGCAAAGCTTCAAATGAAGCTTGGGCGGCTCAAAAAATAAAACAACAGTTAGTTGACCGGCAAGGTTGGAATATTGATTATTTAACTGTTACTAGCTGTGATGCCGACGCTGAATTCCACCGACAGTATTTTGCCTGTTTAAATTACCATTTTGCCAAAAACCCAAAACGCTATCTCCGCTTTTGGCAGTCGCCGATTTTTTGGTATAACAATCTGCACCAAGTCCCTGCTCCAATCCGAGTGGTCGGGGTAATCAGCAACATTATTTATCTTGCCCATATGCAGGATCCCGACGGCTTGCTTTTTAATTATTCATCTTACTCCCTGTCCTTGAAACTGCTTAATGAAGTCGGCTACTGGGATACGGATATCATTCCGGAGGACTGGCATATTTTCTTTCAGACCTTTTTTGCCAAGCAAGGGAAAATTTCAGTAGAGCCAATTTTTACCCCCACCCACATTGACGCTCCGGAAGGGAAAACTTATTGGCAGGCGCTTAGAAATCGATATTTGCAATGTCAACGCCATGCTTGGGGGGCGACTGACATTCCCTATGCCATTATCCAAGCCCGCCGGCATCCTGAAGTGCCGTTTTTAATTAAAGCTCTACGCATTTATAAACTGATTCAAACACACTTGATTTGGTCGACAAATTGGTTTATTTTGACTCTAGGAGCAGCCCTCCCTCCTTTGCTTAACCCAAAGTTTTTTCAAACCTCACTTGGTTATAATTTACCGAAATTCTCCCAATTAGTTCTCACTGTCTGCCTCGCCTTTTTAGCCACTACCATTATCCTTGACTTGCTTCTTAAACCGAAACCAAAGGAAAAACTTAGTTTCTGGCAGAAAACAGCATATATTTTACAATGGATTACTATGCCTATTTCCACCCTGTTTATGTCTGTTTTACCCGGACTGGACGCTCAAACAAAGCTTTTGTTTGGTAAAAGACTGGAATACTGGGTGACGGAAAAATACTAATGTTTAAAAATATCACTACTTTTTTATCTAATCTCGGCAATCTCTGGTTAAACAAGGCTTATTTTTACCCCTTATTATTTGCGGGTTTTTCCATTATTATTCAAACCGCCGCCATCAGCTTTTATCTCCCTCAACTGCCTCCGGAAGTCCCTCTTTATTATTCTCGACCTTGGGGCGCCCCTCAATTGACTTCTTCGTATTCACTTTTTATCCTGCCCGGTATATCTTTAGGAGTTCTTTTAATCAACTCTAATATTATTGTTCTTCTGCTCGGTCAAAAAAGGTTTCTCAGCTTATGCTTAATGTGGTCGAATTTAATCATTAATATCCTTAGCTTGATTACTTTATTCAAAATAATTTTCTTAATTACTTAATGTTTATTTCTCTTTTTTTAAAACCGGGGCTGACTGCTCTGCTGATCAGCTTAGTTACTACTCCTTTAGTTATTTGGTGGTTTAGAAAACAAGGCTGGGTCGAAGATCCGGAAGAGGATAAAAAAATTAATACCACTCACCAAAAACCAATCCCCCGCGGCGGAGGAGTCAGCATTTTTTTCGCCATTTTCTCTACCCTGATAATTTTTTTACAGCCTGATCCGCAGTTAAAAGCTGTTTTTGGGGCCGGTTTAATAACATTGATCACCGGCTTTTTAGATGACATTTATGATCTTAGCCCATATCTGCGTTTGATTACCAACGCCGCCGCCGCTGCACTGATTATTTACTTTGGGATAAAAATTAAATTTATTACCAATCCATTTAATGGAATCGTCCATCTGGATCAAACCTTTATCTTTTTTTCACTAGCAGACGTGGTTACCTTTATCTGGTTAATTTGGTGTATGAATGTGGTCGGCTGGTCAGCCGGCATTGCCGGCCAACTGCCGGGTTTTGTCAGTATTACTACTTTAGTAATCGGAATTCTCAGTCTCCGCTTTGTCAACGACCTGACCCAATGGCCGGTTACCATCTTAGCGGCGGCTACTTCCGGCGCCTACCTCGGTTTTCTCCCTTATAATTTTTATCCCCAAAAAATGATGCCCGGATACAGCGGAAAAAGCCTGGCCGGGTTTATTATCGGCGTCCTAGCCATTCTTTCGGGAGCAAAACTTGCCACTGTTATTCTTACGCTTGCTTTACCAATGGTAGACGGTCTGTGGGCAGTCAGCCGGCGGTTGATTAAAGGTCAAAATCCGGTTTGGGGCGATGCTAAACACTTTCACCATTTATTATTAAAGCTTGGTTTTCCCAAACCATTAATTGCGGTTTGCTACTGGATTATTTCCGCTTTTTTGGGAATACTAGTTCTTCAGCTAAACAGTCAGCAAAAAGTCTGGGCAATAATTATGATTACTATGGCGATCAGCTTTTTGCTTCTTATGCTCCACCGATTAATTAAAACTAGTCATCACTAGCTTCAACCTCTAATTTTTCAGCGTATTGAGCCGAAATCCAGCCTTCTTCCCCTTCCTCGTATTCAATCTTATACCAGCCTGATTGTTCATCCAATAAGACAAACTCCTGATCGGGATCAACTCTGGCTACCTCCTCACCTCCGGTTGACGGTCCGTCTCTAACTCTTAACCAACCGGTCGGCGTTTGTAAAATAATCACCTTTGGCTGCTCCGGGCGGGGAGGAGCCGGCGCCGGCTCTTCAATAATTTCCTCATCCCCTTCCCTGGTTGCCAGCTCCATTTCCACCATCAACCGATAGCCGCTCACCGTCCGGGCCGTAACCTCCTGACTCTGGTATCCCGGCTGAGAAACAGTAATTGTATGCTCGCCCGCTTCAATATCCTCTATATTTACCGGCGCTTGACCTCTTAACTGCCCATTAATCGTGATAGAACAGGACTTGGGTTGACAACTAACAACCAAATCCGCTCGGTCCCGATAAGAAATCTTCTCCAAATAAAGAATCGACCCGAATTGTTGAGCCTTTTCCAAATCAAAGTTCCAATTAACAATTGTTTGGGCATTGGGGGTTAAGTCTAATTCCCTCTGCCAAATCTGACTGCCGTCATCCGGCACCAGTTTAAAAGTAGTCAGCCCGGCCGGCAAATTGTCATTTTCATAAGGAGTCGTCCCGGCATCTGTGCCATTAATATATACTTGAGCCGGCGGGAAGCTGACTAATTTCACGGCTGACTCTTGTTTATTTAAAGGGTTGATAAAAATAAATCCAAATAAACCGGCTATTCCGACTAAACCGACAAAAGCAAAAAATATTTTTTTCGACATCTTTCTATGTTTGAATATATCATATTCCCTACTTCCAATCACCTCTCCGTACTGATCGAGGAAATCGTTGACACTAAACCTTTACTTTTTCTGTCATCCCGACCGACGCGGAGGGATCCCTTTCTTATAAAAGAGGGATTTCTCCACTCCGTTCGTTTCACTCTCTTCAGTCGAAATGACACAGAAAGAAAAAATTGCACTTGGGTTTAAGGCCTACATGCTTTTGAAGATTTTAATAGGTATGTTAAAATTAGGCTACGGTTTTTTGAACCCGTAGCTCAGTTGGCCAGAGCG
>CAZDJQ010000019.1:0-12007 GCA_964505765.1 uncultured Gammaproteobacteria bacterium
AGTTTTGAAGCGGGGTTGATACAGCCGTATTCAATACAATCTTTAATATCATTTTCCATGTCCGACTCCATGCTTTCAGTAAAACCGACTATCGGATCTAAATCGCCGATAAATGTAGTCGGCACCCCGCGGGCTTGAATACCGTAAGCCTCGGCCATTTCTTGAAAGAAATCGGCGTTATCACGATTTTTCCAAGTTTCATACATTTTCACCTCTAAATCCGGATATTTTTCTTCCATCTCTTCCAAAAAGGGTTTTTGGACCGCACAATGCGGACAGCCGTCGCCCCAGAAAAAATAGACAACCGTTTTACCTGAACTATCAACTTCAGTCTCAGTTGAGGCAGACTCACCAAGAGTAGTTGATTCAGTTGTGGTTTGATCCGGAGTTGGATTATCTTGCTGGTGTTTGTCACCAGAAAAAAACAATAATCCACCTCCTAAAATTAGCAAAACTACTACGCCTAAATATATTACTTTTTTATTCATTTTACTCACCACCCTTTTGCATACCTTGGCTGACCCATTGGTCAGCTTGGCTTGAATCTAATAATTCTTTTGTTTCTTCCGGCTTTTCCAGTTTAACCTTTGCAATCCAGCCCTGACCATAAGGGTCTTTATTAATAAGCGACGGCTGGTCAAAAACATCCTGGTTAACCTCAATAATTTCACCGGAAACAGGACTGGAGAGTTGGCCGCTCCATTTAAGCGCTTCTAAAGTAACATAGGTCTCCCCCCGGCTTAAAGTTTCGCCCTTTTTCGGCAGTTTAGCAAAAACAAACTCTTTAACTTTATCCGCCGCCGGTTCAATCACTCCCAAGGTGGCGGTTTCCCCTTCAACTTTTACCCAGGAATAATCCCGGTTATAAAATAAATCTGCTGGCAGTTGTTTATTAGTCATCATATTTTTGTTGAAATTAATTAATAATTCTAAGCTTTTTTATTTATTTTTTCCTCAAGTTGTGAATCTTGAGATGAAATTTCTTCGCTTCCAATTTTTATCCCGAATTTAGGTAATATCGTTCGATGAACCAATAAAATTAAAAACGACAATCCAAGAGCAGTGCCGAAAACAATCAAGGTCCCGGAAATACTTTCCATTAATTCCGGTTTGGCCAACAGTGTTATTGCCAACGACAACATAATCATTCCGCCGATTAACTTTAAGGCCCGGCCGTGTTTTTCTTCAAAAGCGCTGGCTTCTAAAGTCAAAGCGATTCCGGCAAAAACGACCAATTCATCAAGCAGATAAATTAAAATATAAATTAAAAGCAGACCAATAAAGGCGCCGCCGACAACATTACGTTCAGCTAAAATGCTTGTCCAGATTACCGGAAATCCGGCGGTGCAAGGAAGCTCAACTAAAGCTACTCCCAAGGCAAGAACAACTGTTCCGGCAATCATTCCCCAATCGGATTCTCTTTTCATAATATTCCGGATTTGACTGAAGATTTTTGGTTTAAACCGATCGGATATAGTAAAGGAAATCCCTTTTTTATACCAAAAATAATCCTTAATATTAACCAAAGCAAAGGTTAAGGCAACCAAAGAAACAACAATCTTTATCCAAGTTAGATAACCAATGTAAGTAAAAACTCTTAGCAGGCCGACCATAAATAAGGCATAAATACCCGAAGTTACTAATAAAAAGGTCAGCCCAACCAAAATAATTTTTTTTCTGGAACCGGTATGAATCACAATCCCGAGTAAAAAAGTTATCAGCCATAGTGAGCAGGGGTTGAATCCGTCGACAAACCCAATCAGTGCGGTCATTACCGGTAAAGACATTTGGGAAATATTAACCTCGCCAATTAAAGGCACGTTTATTTGGTAGTCTTTTTCAGCCTCGGCTTCGCCTTTTTTTGGCAGTGCCGGAGTATAGGCCCGAATTTGTTCCGCCGGACATTGACAATCATCCTGCTGGCAGAGAACAATTTCTCTTTCCAGATAATCCTTAATACCGGATTCGCCGATTAAATAGCGGTCGCCGACAAAAACAATCGGGTGGGCGCCGGCGGCTAAACCGTAGGTTTCTTTAAACTGCTGATAAAGCTCTTCTTCCTGTTCCACATCATGGCGATTGATGTTAATATTGTATTCTTCTTCCAGATCAACTAATAAGCCTTCGACATTTTGGCACTGGTTGCAATCCTGCTGATAAAAAAAGTGAAGGCAGATCTCGCTTGACTGCCGGGTTGCTTCTTCTCCATCAGTAGTTCTTGCTTTTACACTCGGATCAACACAGCCGGTTTCTAAACAGGCAACAATTTTTTGTTCAAGATCATCAGCCATATAATCGGCATAGCCGACAATCGGTTCATAATCGCCGATAAAAGTGGTCGGCACCCCGCGGGCTTCAATCCCGTAACCGGCCGCCATTTCTTCAAATAATTTTTGATTTTCCTGATTATTCCAGGTTTCAAAACTTTTAACCTCCAGCTCCGGGTATTTACTCTCCATTTCTTCCAAAAAGGGTTTTTCCTCAGCACAATGCGGACAGCCTTCACCCCAGAAAAAGTAAATTACTGTTTTTTCGGCGGCAGCGGCTTGATTTGCGCCGGCTAATAATAAAACCAAAAAAGCTAGTGTAAAAATAAATTTTTTCATTATTTAATTGCTTAAGTCCTTATCATCATAACGGTTCATAACCTGGTTTTCAAATTATTTAACAAATTAATCACTTTTTCATCAGCACAGGACTGAGGACAATAAATCGTCGGCCTTCTGGATAGGGCTAATCTTTGATTATTATTCCCAAAAACATGCACAATTTCAGCCCGGTCATAGTCGGTATTTTCCCAAGAGGTAATAATAATTCCCTGGTCTAAATAGTCATAGACATTATCAACTTGACGGATATTTTTAATCATCAACCGGCTTGTTAATTCTTCAACATTAAGATCACTAAAAAGCTGATAATCTTTTAGCTGGCTTAAAAAAATCGTCTCACCTCTGCCGCTCAAAAAAGAAAAACCATCAGCAACTACCAGGCTGTCATATTCAGGTTCTTCAGGCCTTAACGTTCTGCCTGCCAAAACCAGGTCTACTTGCTTATTCTGCAAAAGTTTAATACTTTCGGCGGTCGAAACGGTAGGAATAAATTCATATTCACTCTTATCTAGATTTTTTGCTAATTGATGATAGCTGGGACAACCGGCAATTTTTACTTTTTCTTGTTCTATTGTTTCACCCAAAACCGGTTTTAAATTATCTTTTCTTTTAACAAAGACCGTGGCCCCGGCAATAAAAACAGCAACCAAAATTCCAGCAATAACGATGTTTTTATTAGTAATTAAATTTTTCATTTGTCTTTTTGTTCTAATTATACCTTTAATAATTTAGATTAGAAATCTGAAAATAAACTGAAAACAATAAATCTCCATTAAATTAATAACCCGTAAATAAGGCCGGCTAAGGTGGTTAAAATCGTCACCGAGACAGCATAAACTAACATTTTTTTGGTCCCAATTAGTTTTCTGATTACTAAAAGTCCTTGAAGAGACAAAACCGGATCTGATAAGAGATAGGCCATTAACGGGCCTTTATTCATTCCCAGTTTCATAAAATTTTCAGCAATCGGCACTTCCACCAACGCCGGGAAATAAGCAATTGCTCCAAACAAAACCGCCACAAAATTAGTCAGTAAATTATTTTTTCCGGTAAGAGCTTGAAATTGCTGATCAGGAATAAGATGAGTAACAACCGCTGCCAGAAAAACACCGATTAGCAATAAAGGAATAATTTGATTTAAAAACTTAACTGTTTCTCTCCACCAACCAAGCCGGCTGTTTGTTGACAACCAGAAAAAGCTGATTGCCGTTTGGACAACTGCTAATGACAAAACTAAAATAGTTTTTATTTGGGAACCAATCGGAGCGGTTCCAATAACCAAAATTAAAAGTAAAATAATCCAGAACCAAATAGTTTTTTTTCCTCTTAATATATTTTCTTCGTTTAAAAGGGCTAAATTATCTTCTACACCCTTTTGGCCGTTACCGAAAATTAATTCCATAACCAAACCGGTTGTAATTGCAAAAATAATCGACAAAATAAACCGAAACAAGGCAAAGTTCCATCCTAATCTTTGTCCGGTCAAAATTACCGCCAGTAAATTAACCGCCGGCCCAGCATATAAAAAGGTAGTCGCTACGCCCAATCCGGCTCCTCTTTTCCAAATACCGGCAAATAAAGGCAAAATTGTACACGAACAAACCTGAACAAAAAAGCCGCTTAGCGAAGCAATCAAATAAGCCAACCACTTTATGCTTTTAGTTCCCAAATATTTAAAAATGGTTTTTGAACCGACCAGCGTATTTACAGCGCCGGCAATAAAGAAAGCCGGAATCAGGCAAAAAAGAACATGAGCGGAAAGATAATCAACTAAACCCAGCCAGCCTTGGTAGACCGCTTGGCCGATTAATTCCTGAACAACATCC
Source organism: uncultured Gammaproteobacteria bacterium (assembly GCA_964505765.1). Taxonomy (GTDB): domain Bacteria; phylum Patescibacteriota; class Microgenomatia; order UBA12405; family JAHJSD01; genus CAZDJQ01. The sequence continues at coordinate 4,436 of CAZDJQ010000019.1, forward strand.
CGGCTAAGAAAACTGCCGATCTGCTCCTGCCACAAATAAATAACCAGGTAGGCACCGGCCAATAAGCCGATCACCCAATTTTTCTTAATAACCTTAAGTATTTTCATAATTTATTCTCTGCTTTTAGAAATTAATTCTTTGATTTTCTCGACATCATTAACAAAACCTGTTAAAACCGGTTGGTCATCAATGGCTAAAACCGGACTGGACATTACCCCCAATTCGATAATTTTTTGGATTCCTTCCTGTCCGGTAACATATTCAACTTTTTGGTTGATTTCCAGTTCTTCAACCGCTTTTTTAGTCAGTTCTAATAATTTCTTGCAGGTTGGACAGCCTGAGCCCAGAATCTGAATTTTCATTTTCATTCCTCCTTTGATAATTTAAAAACTAAATCACTAATTTTTTTTCCTCGCTGAGTAAGAAAATAATGCCGCCGCCGGCCTTCCCGACGACTGTTAACCAAACCTTTTTGTTTTAAATCGCGCAGATGATGAGAGGTAAGACTTTGACTCATGTCAAAATAATCTTTCATATCACAAACACAGCATTCCCCTTGTCTTAAAATGCAAATTAATTTTAACCGGCTCTCTTCGGCAATTAGTTTTAATAAAGAAGAAATTTCTTCTATCTTCTCCGCTTCTTCTTTTCTAGGCTGACAGCATTTATATGAACGCATATTCATATATTAAAGACCAAGTCTTTGATTGTCAAGCCCCGGAAAAAGGAAATGGCAAGAGTTTAGTTCTCTATCGTTTCAGGAAGAGGTCGTAATCGCTCTTTTAGTTGAACATTATTTGCCGTCACGCTTCCGTCAGAATTTTCTGTCCCGAACACTGCTACATTTTCCCCTACTTCCAAATCGTTTTTTTGAGCTTCTTGAGTTTCATTAAAAACAGTGCTGTCAGAAAAGACAACTATCTTACTGCTTCCGTCAGCCATTTCTACGGTAATACTGTTTTCATCTTTACTGATTATTGTTCCGTTAACCGGTTTATATTCTCCACCTTCTGCGTCAGACCCCATTTTTTGTCTCATCTTTTCCGATTTCTCTCCCTGAACAAATTCTTGAGCAAGATCAGAGCCTTTATTTTCCTGATACTTCATTCCCCCAAAAAATCCCGCTCCGCCTACCGCCACTGCAGTAACTAAAACAGCAATTATTATTTTATTCTCCACTTACATCACCTCCTTTTAAAAAATATTCACGTTTGATCATTCGTATCTTAATGCTTCGATCGGCTCCAAATTCGCTGCTTTTTGAGCCGGATATAATCCAAAAATAACCCCAATACCAGCCGATACCCCAAAAGCCAGCAAGACTGAAGGTCCGGATAAAATGAAAGGCAAATTCAGTGTATTGGATAGAAAAGAAGACAATAAAATTCCTAAGGCAACCCCGACTAATCCACCGGTAAAAGTAATCATTACCGATTCAATAATAAATTGAGCATTAATTATTTTCCTTTTCGCCCCCAAAGCTTTTCTTAATCCAATCTCCCTGGTCCGCTCGGTTACCGTCACCAACATAATATTCATTATCCCAATCCCGCCGACAACCAAAGAAATAGCGGCAATCCCGGATAAAAGAGTTGTAAATGTTCCTGTTACTTCAGAAGCTGCACCCAAGATGTCAGTTTGTGAGAAAAAACTGAAGTCTGCCTCCTCAGCATTGTTGATATTATGCCGGTCAAGGAGTAAATATCCGATTTGGTCTCTGGCCAAATCAATTACTTCCTCACTGCTGGCAGTTACTGCAATAGAAGACAGATGGTCAACTCCGTATAGCACATTCTGTGCCGTAGTTATCGGCACGTAAACCCGGTCATCTTGGTTCATAAACCCACTGCCTCCTTTAGGAGCAGTAATCCCTACAATAATGAAAGTTTGCCCCTCAATCCTAATTGACTGGCCGACCGGATTTATATTCTGTCCAAAAAGATCTTCTGATGTGGTCGGTCCCAAAACTGCTACTTTGCTTTGAGCTTCTACATTCTTATCGGTAATAAAAGAACCTGATTGAACTGAAAGATTTCTAACACTCAAATACTCCGGGGTCACTCCGTATACTTGTGTATTGGTATTATTCCTGCCGGCAACAATCTGTGACCGGCCGGAATATTCAGGGGATACTGCACTAACTGTAGTTACCTGTGGGGAAGTTTTAATTGCTTCGGCATCTTCCAATGTTAAAGATGTTCCTTCACCGCCCGCCCCGCTAATCATCCCCTTACTTTGACGAACAGGAGAAACTGTCAATAAATTAGCTCCTAGAGATTGAATCTGGCTTTCAACTGACTTTTGCGAAGCCTGGCCCAAAGAGACCAAAGTAATCACACTGCCGATACCAATAATAACCCCGAGCATTGCCAACCCGGTCCGGACTTTGTTTAAAGTTAAAGTAGTAAAGCTTTCACTAACTAGTTCTTGGTAATCCATATCAGAACATCAAATGGTAATATCTTTAATTTTTTTCCGTTCTTTATTTGGCTTATCTTCAATCATCCGGCCATCTCTAAGTACTATTAATCGTTTAGCAAAAGCTCCAAGATCCTCTTCGTGAGTAATCATTAAAATTGTATGTCCTTTTTCATTAAGATCTTGTAAAATTTTCATAATCTCATTTGCTTGTTTAGTCCCGATATTTCCGGTCGGCTCATCAGCCAAAATAATACTCGGGTTGCATGACAAAGCCCGGGCAATGGCAACTCGTTGTTTTTCCCCTCCGGATAATTGAGCCGGGGTGTGATCAAGTCTATTTTCAAGCCCAACCATTTTAAGATATTTTATTGCCAAATCCCTTCTATTTTCTTTAGGTATCCCGCCATAAATCATTGGTAAAGACACATTGCGGACCGCTGTATATCTTGGAAGTAGATTAAACGCTTGAAAGACAAAACCTATTTTTTGATTTCTAATTTCAGCCAGCTGGTCACCATTCAACTGAGAAACATCGTTTCCCTCCAAAAAATATTTACCGCTGGTCGGTTTATCCAAAGCCCCTAAAATATGCATCAAGGTGGACTTGCCTGAACCGGAATGGCCCATAATTGCCACAAATTCTTTTTTTTTAACTTCAAAAGAGACATCTTCCAAGGCAGTAGTTTCCACTGAATCGTTACGATAAATCTTAGAAAGACCGGAAGCTTTAATCATTTTAGCTTTCCTCCGCCAAAACTACTCGTTCCTCCAAAAGGTGAAATCCCACCGGAATCAGCTTTTTGATCAAGGTCAATTTTAGCAGTAATTACCACATCCCCCTCGGATAATCCGGAATTTATTATTGTCTGAGTATCATTAGATTCTCCAGTTTCAACAGACACTCGACTTACTTCTTCATCCTTTAAAATTTCCACATAATAAGAGCCGTCCTTCGCTGTTTGGACAGCTGAAGATGGAATCAATAAAACATCTGGTTTAGCATCAAGCATTATTTGAGCGGCAACTGCCATATTCGGATAAATCTCCACCGACGTCTTATCGATTAATATCGTCGCCGGATAAGATGTAACCCCTTGATCAGAAACACCGCTGGTATCAACCGCTAAAACCTTACCGGTAAAGGTATTATCGGGATAAGCATCCAAGGTTAAAGTAACTTTTTGACCCGGTTTGACTTTAGTTGCATCCAATTCCGATAAGTCAACTTCCGCTTGTAGTTGGCCATCCGGGTATTCAATCTTCCCGATATTTTGACCGGCCGTATTGTCGTTAGAAGAAACAACTACTCCCGGGGACAAAGTAAGACCGGACACTTTACCGGCGGCAGAGGCGTAAATAATTGACGAAGTCTCTTTATAATCACGCCAAGCCGCTCCTTGTAATACCTGCGCATTACTAACATCATTATCTGCATTCTGATATTTTAATTCGGCAACTTGAAAATCAGCTTTAGCTTGATCCACAGACTTATCAATAATTGCTCGTTCGTTCTCCGTATATTCTTCATCAGTATCCGGATTTATTGGATCCACATTCTTATCTTCCACCTCTTCCTCGGCGTCCAAAATACTCTGTCTGGCTTCCCACATAGAAATATCGGCATCAATTTTTGACTTCTTCGCCGTTTCTACCGCCTCTTTTGCCCGAAGATATTCAATATAAGCTTGGGACTGCCGTTCTATTCCTTCATCATCCAGATCAATAATCGCAATTTTTTGATCCTTAGCAACTATATCTCCATTGTTAACATAAACCTCGTTTACAGTTCCGGTGGCGGATGTGGTAATAGCCGCGGCGTTGGTGGAAGAAATATTTCCTGAAGCGGAAACGGAAACTATTAAAGTCCCTTTTTTAGCTGCCGCGGTTTGGTATTGGGTCTGGGAATTCTTAGAGTCTCTAAATCTCTTAACACCAAGCCATATTAAAACGCCGATAACTGTAATTACAACAATTTTTACAACAATCGACTTACCAGAAAACCAATTAACAAATAAGGCCAGTTTTGACCGAATAGCTCTCAAAAGTTTCATCAGCGTTAATATACAAATCCAACCTGAAAATTAGCTGAAAATATACCCGGAAAAGCGCTGGGTGCAGTTTTTAATTTTAAGAGTGGTTTATGAAACCCCGTCTTGGGATTATAAGTATTCTATTTCGGCAGTTTCTTTAAGTTTTTGGATCAAAGCCATTATTTCCTGCTGTTCTTTCTGCTGTTGAAGGGTGGCAATTATTTGAGGTTCTAATTCTTCAAAAGAAGCAGTCTCCTCTGAAGATTCCTGATCCTGATACATTTCATAAAACTCCTTTGATTCTCCTTCTGATACTTCAAGTGATTCCTGGTCAATTACGTCGGCTAAATAATTTTGAGTCGCCAGTTGCTCTTTAATATATTCCAATTGTTCTTGGTAAGTAACTCCCTGTTCTTCAATTTGCTGCTTAAATTCTTCCAACGTTGATCCTTGAGCGGCAAGCTGTTCTTCAAGAACCGCCTCTGCCTCTTCATTTGAAACCGCATATCCTTTTTCCTCCACTTCCTGCGAAATTAATTTCTGATTTATTATCTGCTCAAGCACCTCGTTCTCGGATACTTCCTGCCCCTGTTGATTAAACACTTCTTGGAGTTCAGCGACTTCATTTGAATAGACTTCTTCTCCATTTACCCGAGCAATAACATTTCCTTGGCCGCTGGAATCTGAAACTCGGCTGTCTTGAAGATATTGTCTTAGAAAAACCACTCCGCCGGCAAACAACAAAATGAATACCGCCGCCCCGGCCATAATCAGCTTTTTCGATTTATCCATGCCCCCATTGTAACAAAAATTTATCAACAATCAACAACAGGTTAATCTTTACTCTTATTTAACTTCCCCGAGTTGTTAATTCGGCCGGAATTTACTAAAATCAATATTAATGAAAAAAGTTTTGGCACGGCTCTTTCTTGCCTCAATTATTGTTCTAGCCGGATTTGTAATTTTTTATTACTCAATCGACCGGCTGTATATTTTAAGACTTGGACTCCAGTTTGGGAAAAGGGGAAATGTTACCTTTTCTCCTCCCCAATTATCAAATTTCTTCATTGCCAATCTGATCGTTGGATTTTTAAGCCTGTTCTTTATAATTGCCATTAAAATAGCCGAATTCGGAGAAAAGAAATTTTCAGATAAAAGCTACCGGCCCAATTTTGATTTTAAAAAGCTTTATTTTATCCCCTTGTCCTACGCTATGATTTTTTTGGGCGGCCTGGCCTTTACAAGCTACCAAATAAACAATATTCACTCCATCACTCCCATTCTACGACAAGAAGAAATTTTTAATCTCATCAATGAATATCGAGACGAATATAAAAAAGTGCCTTATCTTGAATCTGATTTCAGCTGTGAAACAGCCGAACAAAAACTAAAAGAATTAAGCCGTAATAAAAAGACCGGTCTTGAAATCGGCGGGGCCGGGTTTCACCAGGAAAATTCCACCTTATATGCCTATAACTACATTAAAAACGTCGGCTACGAAGAACAGGTTTTATTCTGGTGGCAGCAGAATCTAGATCTAAATGAAATCCTGCAGATAACTAATTATCAAGGGACTGAAATCACCAACGGATGTGTTAGAACGGACTACGGCCCGGATTATTCAATTGCTGTTTTTGTCGCCTCGGCCGAATAAAATCCGAACCGAATAAATTAAAAACGCCATTGAAAAAAGCAGTTCAACCGGTTCCTGATCTTTCCAATGAATAAAGTTGATTTTCCGCTGTTCATCCCAGACCCAAATTAAAGTGTAAACCAAAGCCGTTAATAAAAAATAAAAAGTTAAAGACCAGTCCGGAATAAAAGTTTTTAATAATTTAGAAGACCGAATTAGTTTTTTCGGCAGAAGCCATAAAGTCGCTCCCAAAGCACCAATAATCATATAGCCGAAGTGAAGCAAAACGTGAAATTCTCCAATATTATGAAATGTCAATTCGTCTTGAAAGTTTCTTTTTTCAATAGACTCCGGCGTCTCAAAGCCAAGCAGTCTTTGTCCCCAGCTGATCTCTTCTCCACTAACAAAAAAGAAACTCAGTGCTAAAAACAAATAAATCAATCCGAAAATTCTGTTTGTCTTAATTGTTTTTAAAAAGGCAATGAAAAACACCCCGGAAGTAATCAGAAAAAAGAAAAATTGCCCCCATTCAACCAGGTGATCTTCTTGAATTATAAAATTGTAATATTCCGGATTAAAGCACTTCAGCCCTAAAAAAACTAGAAATAAAAATATCGGCAAAAAATAAATAAATCTTTTTTTCATTGGTTTATTCTATCGCATTGCCGGTAAATTATAAACTCTCCCCGCCTTAAAAAATTATTCGCGGCTTAAGAATTTTGGATTTCAACTTCTCCGCCCATTTCCAGCCGGAAATGAAGATCTTGGTTATCGGGCAGGAGTAGTTTAATCCCGTAACGTGTTGTTCTGCTTCCGGACAACGGCGCGAAATCAACTGAAACAACCTCTGATTCAAATTGCTCATCCGGATAAGCATCTAAAAAAATCGTCCCTTTCATCCCGGGTTTAATTTTTACTACTTCTTCTTCACCGGCTTCCGCCAGAAAATAAACTGAATTCGGGTCAGCAATGGTAAATGTCGCTCCGGCCGGCGTAACATTTACCCCGGAAAACGCTTGATCTAAATCAACCACTATTCCATCAATCGGCGTAGTTAAAGTAGCAAACTTCAAAGCTAAATTTCTAATTTCAACATCTAAAACTGCATTATCCAAGTCAAATTGAGCTTTTTCCAAAATCCGCTTTATTTCATCAGTAATTAAGTCTTGTTCTTTTTCAACCTGATAATCATGGTGGGTTTGTTCAAAATCCCAACGATCATCTAAATAATTATTCAGTTCTTTTTGAAATCTTTTTTCCAGTTCTCTTTTATCCAACCTAGCAATTGCCTGGCCTTTTTTAACTTTATCTCCTTTCTCTACTCCCACCCAAGCCAGCTGTCCGGAAGTCCGAAACCGCAATTCAACTTCATCTTCCGCCTGAACCGTCCCAGCCAAAACAAGTGGTTCAATTTCATCTTTTGCCGATTCAACTCGACCGATAACTTTTGGTTGGTTCTTTTTTATTGCCACCCCGGCGGCGGCCGGC
>CAZDJQ010000019.1:12107-17236 GCA_964505765.1 uncultured Gammaproteobacteria bacterium
TTTGCTTCTTCAGGCATATTTTCTCGAGCTCTTTCCAGACTTTCATTAATTTTATTTTGCACTTCTTCGCGTCTCACATTAGAAACCGCTTCCATCGCCCCTTCCATTCCTTCACTTGAAACCTGCATTGCTCGCTCGATCGCCCCTCTTGCTTCTTCCGGAACTTGCTCGTAAACACCAGCTAAAACTTCCTGTGAAATCGCAGTGGTAGTAGCCAAAAGCTCTCCCATCGCTCCTGCGAATCCTTCACCGGTTTGAGCTGCTTGAGCCAGATTTCCAGCTGCTCCGCTTACCAATTGCTCATATCTGCCGATCGCAACCTCCGATGCTTCTACTTTTCCTTCTTCTGCCATAACTTTGGCTTCTGAAAGTTTTTTCTGGGAAATCCTTACCTGTTTTTTTATTTTCGCCTCTTTATTTCTGGTTAAAGCCAGGTCAATCTTTTCACTCCATGTTTCCAAAAAATAGAGCGGGCTGTCCGGAGTCAAACCCGGATCAGGTAAATCCGTTGTCTCCTGAGCCCAAGCACCCGGAACCAAAAATAATGCTAAAAATAAACCAATTACTATTGCTATTCTTTTAATTTTCATTTTTATCTTATTCACCTCCTTTATTAAAATAATTTACTATCTACTAAGAAGTATAAGGTGTTGGTTAATATTTTTCAACTCCTGAAAAATTGATTGGCTTCTGCTAGAATAATTTCATGGACGAGCAAAAAAAACTTTCCAAGTGGAAAATCCTGGCGATTATCGCCGTCCCGGTAATTTTAGTGTTCTCTTTGGGATTTTGGTGGCTCTATTCTAATCTCAAACCCGGCCAACCCGGCTATTTCCCCCAAATAAATAAAAGATCGACCGCTCCCGGTATTGAACAAGATATTAAACAAGAAAAAGATTGGTCTTCATACACCAGCCAAGGGTGTCAATATCAGCTTTCCTATCCTGATGATTGGCATATTTACACTGAAGCGGAACAACAGGAAACCGCTCCAATCCTAATTGCTTCCCACTCGATTCAAGGACAAGAAACCAGTTCCACTGAAGTAAGAATACAAATCGGCTGTATTGATATTGACCAAAACCAAAATCACCAAACAATCATTGAACATCTAAATGAACGTTATCAAAATGAAAACGCTAATATCAGCGAATTACAACCAACGGTTATTGATAATGAATCTGCTTATTTCCAAACCGTAACTTTCCCCCAAAGCAAACCAATAAAAGAATATTTTGTTTTTCCCGGAGAAACTCAAGTTTTGATCATTAATATTGTCCCGGCCAATTCAACCCTGCTCGACGACGCCGAAACAATAATCCAAAAACTCGAGATTCTAAAATAAAGAACATAAACAGTCCCTAAATAAGACCTCACTATCACCCCTTCGCCGGGCGCTCTCTCTGCAGCCATTCTGCTATATTCTTGATCCCCTTTAACTTTCCACTTTAAAGCACGTTCAACTTCACTACCTACATTAGCTAATTGCTCATACAAACTGAACTGGTGCCAACGATCAGACAAATCCTTATGTTGAAGTATCATTTTTTGACTAAACTGTTAACTATTTTTTTTATTTTCTTCCTTGTTCTTGAACTTTCTACCCCCCAAACCGTTCAAGAAAAAGCAGACCAGCAAAATTCAAAGCCCTTGACAATGGCTACTTACTTCTATAGAATATGAATCTAGTTTCATATTTACCACCTATGTCAATAATGTCAACAGCAGAAACCAACCAACTTCATAAAATTTTGAAGCTTATTGCCAGTGATAATAAATTCAAAATCATTTTACATCTAAAACAGGGTGAAGAATGTGTTTGTGATATTGCAGAAAAGCTGGAAATTGAGCAATCTCTAGTTTCCCATCATTTAAATTCTTTAAGGGAAGCAGGATTGGTCAATGACCGTAAGATATCTACTTGGGTTCATTGTTCCTTAAATAAACAAGCGTTTAAACATTTGTCCAAGCTTTTCACGAAACATTTTGATCCAGAAAACATTTCAGACAAAATGTGCTCTATTCACGAACCATGTAAATTTCTTGCAGAAGGAGGCATCAATGAAGAATAAATTCGTGATTTACGACCCACCCATGTGTTGTTCCAGTGGAGTTTGCGGTCCCAACCCAAATCAAAGTTTAATAGAGCTGCAAGACACTTTAGCAGCTTTAAAAACTGAAGGTGTAGACGTCGATCGCTTCATTATCACCCAATCGCCAGAAAAGTTCAAAGAAAATCCACAAATAATTAAGCTCATTCAGGAGCAACAACTAAAAGTTTTGCCAATAACAACCATGAATGGTTCAATTGTCAAAAAAGCTGGTTATCCAACTTTAGAAGAATTTAAAAAGTTTATCAACAACAAATAATATGCAAACAAATTTTTATTTTTTTTCAGGTAAAGGCGGAGTGGGTAAAACTACAATGTCTGCTGCCACAGCCGTTTACGAAGCCAAAAAGGGCAAGAGAACACTTATCATTACCACTGATCCTGCTTCAAACCTGGCTGATGTTTTTGAACAGCCTATTGGACACAAAATTACCCAGATTAAGGGAATAAAAAATCTGTCCGCAATAGAACTTGATCCCGACCAAGCAACGGCTGAATACAGGGAGAAAACACTTGCCCCTCTTCGTGGGCTGATATCCGCTGAAAATTTTAAAGTATTGGAAGAACAACTTAATTCTCCTTGCACAGCGGAAATGGCATCCTTTGATCGTTTCACCGACTTTTTAGAAAAGTCTAAGTTTAAAATTGTCATTTTCGACACCGCCCCTACAGGGCATACCTTGCGCCTTTTAGAATTACCAGTTGAATGGAGTGGCGTAATCGAGAAAGCAACTAATGATCAAGGCGGAGGACAAACTTGCATTGGTCCCGCAGCAGCTCTGGCTGAATCTAAAGCCAAGTTTGATCGAGCCATTACTGCTATGCGTGACCCAGGACAAACCACCTTTGTTTTTGTTCTACGCCCTGAAATGACACCATTATATGAAGCTAAACGGTCAATTACTGAATTATCAAAACTAGAAATCACTTCACAAGAACTTATCGTCAACGGCATTTATCCCAAAAGCGCTTGCAACAATCCCTTCATGTTACGACGTTATGCCAAACAGCAGAAGTTCTTACAAAAAATCAAAGAGACATTTTCAACCCCCACTACTCTTATAGAGCTTGAGCCGGGTGAAATCAAAGGAGAAAAACTGCTTCAATCAATTGGTAAAAAACTATACGATAAACCAGTAAAACTCGCTGATTATGAACCAGAAAAAATAACTACCCCAGAAAACAAGCCGAACAAGAATATCCCCCAAATCAACAAAAAGATTACCAAGCTTCTGAAACCGAAAAACGGCAACAGGCGAACTATTTTCTTTGCAGGTAAAGGTGGTGTCGGTAAAACTTCAATCTCAGCAGCTACCGGAATGTGGACAGCAAATCAAGGATATAAAACATTACTTTTGACCACCGATCCTGCTTCGCATTTAGGACAGATATTTGAAACCGAAATCAGCAATAAGCCAACTGAATTAGAAAATAATCTCTGGGTAGCCCGCATTGATGCGCAAGAGGCAACCGAGGATTATAAAGAAAAAATCCTTACTGAAGCTCGTCAGAAATATGATAAAAACAGAGTAATTGCAATTGAAGAGGAATTAAACTCCCCTTGCACTGAGGAAATGGCAACTTTCGAGAAGTTTATTGAATTTGCCACTCTTAAAAACTTTGAAGTAACTATCTTTGATACCGCCCCAACTGGTCACACTTTACGACTTTTAGAACTTCCAGTTGATTGGAATAAACAATTAGAAATAAAAACCTTCACCTCAACAGGAGAAACAGAGGTAGATAAAATCACCAAAAGCCGATTCAAGGAAGTTATTGACATGATGCAAGACGGCAACCAAACAACTTTCAGTTTTGTTATGTACCCCGAATTAACACCAATTGAGGAAGCTAGTCGGGCAATGGAAGAACTTAAAACCATCGATATTTCCACCAACATGGTCATTGCCAATTTTATCCTGCCTGAGTCAATTATCACCAATAATTATCTTAAAAAACGAAAACTTATGCAGGATAAATATCTTACTGAAATGGATAAGCGCTTCGCCGCTCCAATTGCAAAACTACCACTCCTGCCGGATGATTTAGTTGGCAAAGAAAAGTTAAAACGTGCAGGGTTTATGCTATATGGAAAATGAATATGACATCCGCAAAAAAAACTAATGTCCTAGAAAAGAAAACTAAAGACTTTATTCAGGCTTTAACAAACAGCCCTGAATATCAGGCCCTTGACAAGGCTCGTAAAGAATTTGAGTCAGATGAAGATGCCAAAAAACTAATGTCTGATTTTCAAGAAACACAGCGAACATCTGCTATTTTCAACCAGGGAAACTTTTCTGGTGCGGCAAATCAGAAAAAAAAGTTGCGGGAGCTACAGCACCGCTTAAAACAAAATCAAAAAATAAACAATCTTATTAGAAGTCAACGGGTGTTTCAAGTTTTAATTTCCAATCTCGTACAGAATATTAGCCGGGAGATAGATTTTCCTTTCTCTCCACCTCAAACCGGCGGCGGCTGTTGCGGTTAATATGATTTAACCTTAGGAAAAGTATCTCCGTTCCGGACTAGTTTTATCTAACCAATAAATTCTTGTTAAAATAAATCTATGAAAAAAATTAAAGAAATACTCATCCAACATTACTCTGCTGACCCTGAGAGTGAAATAAGTCTAATAAGAAAAGGGGTCGATAACGATGTCTATACTTTTTACGACGAAAATAACAGCAAATTAATTGCCCGTGTCAATAAAAAAGATAAAGTCCCCTCAATTGAATTTGAATCAAAATTAATTAGGCATCTGACAGAAAAGAAAGTTCCTGTTGCTTCTCTTGTTCTTACAAAAACCGGTAAACCCTTTACAATGTTAAACTCTAAACAGGCTGTCGCTTGCTTTGAATTTATTGAAGGAAAAACAATTGATTATGGCCCCGATTATAAACCCAAAGATAATTTAGTAAAGCAAGCAGGATCTGCTTTAGGTAAATTTCACCAAGCCACTTTAAATTTAAATTTAAAAGCAAAAAGTAAAAGGACTATTTATACCGAGCTGGAGAGGGC
>CAZDJQ010000020.1:0-14807 GCA_964505765.1 uncultured Gammaproteobacteria bacterium
ATTATTTTTTTCAGCATCAAGTTTATTATAATGGATTAATGTTTTTAATTGATTGGCTGTTTCCGATTGAATGCTACGGATGTGGACAATCAGGCCGATACTGGTGTGACGATTGTGGCAGAAAGGCAGAAAGGCTTGACAAACAGTTCTGCCCCCAATGCGCTGAGCCCAGCCCGGGCGGGTTTGTTCATCCGAATGAGCCCGGCTCTCCAATCAAAAGGCTGGTCAGTTTGTACATATATTCTCCGCCTTTAGATCAAATCCTTAAGGACTATAAATATCATCAAGTGAGGGGATTAAAAAAAACTTTGGTTTCTTTGTTAAAAAAAGGATTGGAAAAAAATGAGGCCCTAAATGATTGGCGGGAAAAAGATTTTGTTTTCATCCCGGTTCCTTTGCACCCTTTTAAAGAATTAAGCAGGGGTTTTAATCAAACTGAAGAAATTTTAACGACTGCTTGTCAGCAGATGGGCCTTGATTATCAATTAAATTTAATTAAAAGAATAAAGTGGACGAAAACTCAAACAAAATTATCGTTTCAAAAAAGAAAAACGAATTTAAAAAATGCTTTTAAGGTTAATTCTAAAAAGGTCAGGCCGGGGATGAAGGTGGTTATTTTTGATGATGTAATAACAACCGGGTCGACTTTAAAATCTTGTGCTAAAAGCTTACAAAAAGCCGGGATTGAGAGCCTGGCAGGATTGACGCTGTTTAGAAAACTATAGGATAGTCGGGTTGATAAAGCTCTAAATAAACGGTATAATTCACTATGTTTTTTAGGAATAAACTTTTTAGATATTCGGCGGGCTTTGTAAGCTTGCTTTTTTTGGTTAGCTTAGGCTTTGTTCTTTTAACAACTGACCTGCAGGCGGCTGATCAAGTTCAGGGCTGGATGAGCCAGGAATTAAAGAAAAGCTTGACTGAACCGTTCGGAGGATTTGCCGAAGAACGTTTATTACAGGACCTTGAAGAGCAAGAACTCGGACCGCTTTCCGGCACCAATTTTTTAAAACACATCTTGCGAAAAGCAATCCGCCAAGGGGTGCCGGCGACAACAATTTTAATGATTTTCTTTTTGCCTTTGGTTGGTGCGACGGCAGACATTTTTCATTATTTAATCGGCTTAAAAGGTTATGGAATTTTTGTTCCGGCAATGGGCATGCTTGCTTTTTGGGTGACCGGAATTGTGGGTGGGTTGATTTTATTTTTACTTATTCTTCTGCTTACTTTATTTGCCCGAAAATTATTGTATAAGATTAAGCTTCATTATTGGCCGAGACGATCTTTAACTTTATGGGTGGTTTCTTTAGGAACGTTTTTTTTAATTGCTTTGGGGCCGAGATTTTCGCTTCTTCATTTAAGACAGGTCTCTATTTTCCCGCTTTTGCTTTTAATTTTATTGGCGGAAGAACATACCCGAATTCAACGCCGGCGGAGTCGGCGAGTTGCAATCACCAGGACAACAGTAACAATAGTTCTGGCAAGCTTGGCAACTTTATTGATTAGCTGGCCTTCTTTTCAGAAAATAATTTTGCTTCATCCGGAATTGTCCTTGCTCGCTGTTTTAGCGATAAGCTTAGTGGTGGGCCGATATACCGGATTCCGACTTCTGGAATACCATCGTTTCCAAGCCGCTTTAAGAAGCGAAGAAGAGTAAATTATTATTTGTTAAAAAATTACTGACTATGAGCGGATATGAGGACATTTTAGGAGCAAATTCACGTATTTGGTTTTATTTAAGGCAGAATTCAACTAAGGGACGCCGAATAGCGGACTCCAAATTAAAAACAAAGAAGATTTTAACTAAAAATAAAGTTTGTGTTCCCAAGGTTTTGGCCTTATTTGACAACCAGCAGGAAGTAAGAGATTTCAGCTGGGAACAGCTGAACGGCAATTTTGTTATAAAACCAGCTTCGGGTTCAGGCGGACGTGGAGTTTTGGTGGTAAAAAAGAGGGCCAAATGGGCCGGAGAGTGGTTTTTGATGAGCGGGAAAAAGATAAACATTTCGGATTTGCGTCTTCACTGTTCTGATATTTTAGAAGGAAGGTTCAGCCTTTATAATAAATCAGATAAAGTATTGGTAGAAGAAAGGATAAAGATCCATCCAAAGTTTCTGCGCTTTACTAAGTCCGGTACCCCCGACATTAGAATAATCATCTTTAATTATGTTCCGGTGATGGCAATGCTGCGTCTGCCTCAAGAGGAATCAGAGGGGAAAGCGAACTTACACCAAGGAGCAATTGGTTTAGGTATTGATCTAGCAACGGGGATTACCACTTATGGGGTTAAATACAATAATCCGGTAAATCAAATTTATGATCACCGGCGCAAGAAAAAAGTTAAAGTTAACGGAATAAAAATTCCGGAGTGGAGAAAGGTGTTGAAGACTGCGGTCCGGTGCCAAAAGGTGGTCCCGGACTTAAAATTTTTGGGAGTAGATGTGATTTTGGATAAAGAAAAAGGTCCAATGGTTTTGGAGCTGAATGCTCGGCCCGGATTATCTATTCAGATTTGTAATCGGGCCGGTCTAAAGCGTCGCTTAAAGCGGGTCGAGGGGGTTTCGGTCAGGTCAATTAAACATGGAGTCAGGATTGCCCGGGCATTGTTTAGCGAGGAATTTGCCGGTAAAGTTGATTTAAAAGAAAAAGATAAAAAGGTGATTAAAGTAATTGAACCGGTCAAGTTGGCTAGCGGCAACAGCCACGGGAAAGTCGAATTGCTGGCCAAAGCGGATACCGGCGCTTTCCGCAGTTCAATTGATGAACAGTTGGCAGAGGAGTTGGGGCTGCTCAAAGAAGAAAATGTTCTTTATCACCGCCGATATCGGTCTTCCTTGGGAGAAGGCGACCGCCGCCCGGTTATCCCAATTGAGTTTTGGGTGAAAGGAAAAAAGATCAGCAGTGAAGTCAACGTAACCGATCGAAGTCATTTAAAAACCAAATTTTTAATCGGCCGGCAGGATTTAAAAGGGTTTTTGGTGGAGGTAAAGTGAATGTCAAAAACACCGGAAATTTTAGTTTTATTCGGTGGCGGGCTTTCTGCTCATTTAAAATCAATTAAGCAAGAATTGTCTAAACTCGGCCATGAAGCGGTTTTCGGCAATTACAGGCAATTGGTTTTTCAGTCGGGGGCAATTAACGAGCAATCCAGGATAAGTTGGAATCGGTATGATTTGAAGCAATTTAAATTGATCTTCTTCCGTTTAATCGGAGGCCGGTGGGAATTGATTACTTTAATAAATGAGTATTTAAAAACAGAGATAAAAACAGGAAAAATTAAACTGATTGATCCTTTAGCGGTTAGTTTAAAGCGTTACTACGGGCTAAAATTAGCTCAAACTTTAGCTTTAAAAAAAGCCGGCCTGCCGGTCCCCAAAACAATTTGGGGGCATTTGGAAAAACTGGGAACCGAAATCCCAACCCAGTTGGATTTCCCAATTGTGGTTAAAAGAAGCGGCGGCAGTCATGGAGAGAATGTTTATTTAATTAAAAACAAGAAAGATTTAGAAAAGCTTGTATTAAAATTAAAACCCCAGCAGGAAAAGGAAAACAAAAGATTTATAGCGCAAAGTTTTATCGCTAATCAAAGTGATCTGCGGATTTTAGTTTTGGGAGATCAAGCTTTGGGAGCAATAAAACGAGAGCGGACCGATGATGAATTTAGAAATAATGTTTCCCGCGGCGGCACCGCTAGTCCAGTTAAACATTTGCCTTTGAAAATTGAAAAAATTGCGGTTAAAGCGGCAGAAGCAGTTGATTTATCTTTTGCCGGGGTTGATATTGTATTACGAGAATCCGATAACCAGCCGTTTATATTGGAGGTCAATCGTTCGCCCCAGTTCAGCGGCTTTATGAAAGCGACCGGAATAAATGTTCCGGCAAAAATCGCAAATTTTCTAGGGAATATTAAAGAGAAGCTCGATTAAGGGACTTGCATTTTAATGGAAAGTTCTTATAATGAAATTATGCTGATTTATTTATTGACTGTGATTTTTGCTTTTCCTTTGTTTTTTTTCCCTTTTCTCCCTGAGGCGGTTTTTGGGGCGAAACAGTTTTTCTTAATTTTAACGGTTTTGGGCTTATTTGTTTGGGGAGCAGTTCGTTTGCTGACCAAAAATAAGTTAGTTTATAAGAGTGATTTTTTGGATGTTTGGCCGATTTTATTTTTACTGATAAATATTGTTTCCTGGTTTTTCCTCCCCAGCGGCGCCAAAGTAAGTTCTTTAGCTTATCCTTTGGGCTTGGGCACAATTTTAGTCTTGGTTCTTTGGTATTTAGCTTGGGGACAAACAAAATTAAAAGAGCACAAAAGTAAAGTTTTTCAGGCCTTGTTTCTGTCGGCCTTGTTAATCAGTATCGTTTCTGTTGTTTTGTTTATACTTCCTGATGCTTTATCAGACAACCCTCTAGTTATTCGATTGCATCAGTTGGGATTGGCCAGTTCTTTATTAAGACTGCAAATGCTTTTAGTTACCGGAGTTTTATTAGCAGTTGAAATAGTCAGAGATTTAAATGAGAAAGAAACATTGACTCGGTGGTGGCTGGGAGCCGCCGCTGTTTTTGTTTTGGTCGGCTTGGTGGTTAATTCCTATCAGCTGGTCCAGGAGAAACCAATGTTTTTGGATTGGTTCTCTTCTTGGGCAACCGCGGTAGAAACGTTTAAACGTCATCCATTACGCGGAGTCGGCCCGGGGAATTATGGAGTGGCTTTTACCCTTTTCCGTCCCAGAGAGTTTAATCAGGGAGAGTTTTGGTCGCTGCGTTTTGGTTCAGCCCACAGTTGGTTTCTCCACGTTTGGACAGAGTTGGGCTTATTGGGTTTGGCGGCGTTGATATTGCTGGCTTACTTTAGTATAAAAGCGGCAAGGCAGCAAGATGACAAACGGTTGTTTTGGTTTTTACTGACGATTTGGTTGTTGTTGATTCTTTTTCCCGGGAACCTGCTTTTGCTGTTTTTGCTCTTTTTAGCAATTGCCTTAGTCCGGAATAAAGTAAAAACTCACCAGTTGGCTTTATCTATCGGCCGGGAAAACCGGAACATTGCTTCGGTATTGGCCAGTATTCTACTTTCAGGATTAGTGATTATTGCCGGGTATTTCCTTTATTTGGTAGTTAAGGCGGAGCATAGTTTTTATAAAGCGGTGAGGGCGGCGTCGGAAAATCGCGGCGGAGACAGTTATCAGCTTCAATCAAAGGCGATTATGACTAATAGATTTATTTCTAATTATAGAGTTTCTTTTGCTCAGACGAACTTAGCAATTGCTAATAATATAATTCAGCAGAGTCAGGAAGAAGGCCGGGAATTGACAGAAGAGGAAAGAGAACAAATAAGCCAGTTGATTGACCAAGCGGTTAATGAAGCTAAAGCGGCGGTTGCCTTAGAGCCCCAGCGGGCGTCTAATTGGGAAAATTTAGCTCAAATTTACAACCAGCTGGTTAATTTGGTGGAAGGAGCCGAAGAATGGACATTATCAACATATCAACAGGCAGTTTCTCTTGACAGCTTGAATCCTCGGCTTCGAGTTTCCTACGGCGGGTTTTTATTTGCCTTAGGGCGGTTTGAAGAAGCGGCCAGGCAGTTTGAAATTGCGGTTAATCTAAAACCGGACTATGCTAATGCTTGGTATAATTGGGCTCATGCTTCAAAGCAGCAAGGAAAACTTGAGGTTGCTATTGCCAGGCTGGAACAGGCCGCTAATTTGATTGACCGGGATTTACCGGATTATGAAAGGGTTCAAGAAGAGTTGGCCCAGTGGCGGGAAGAATTAGGTGAACAGGAAATTGAAGAGCCGGCTGCCGAAGAAAGCGGAGAATTGACCAGGCCTGAACCTTTACCAGAAGGACCGATTGACCAGCCGATTGAATTGCCTGAAGAGGCCGCTCCTCCCCTTGATGAGGAAGCTGAAGAAGAAGAGGGAGTAGAAGAGGAAATAGAGGAAGCAGCAGAACCTGAGACTTTGGAGTAAGCTAGGGGTTCTTGTCTTGACTTTAAAAAGATAATTTGTTATAAACAAGCCAGCTTCGTTGGGAGTTATCTTAATTCTCTATTTTTCTTAATTATGCTAAATAGCTGAATAAATATTTTACATTTTAATACTTTAAGGAGGTTTTATGTCCCCAAAAGAGGAATCAACAACCCCAGAGGAAAATTCCGGGGCGGAAATAGTTACCGCTGACGACTTGTCAGCTGAAGAGGAAGAAAAACAGAAAGAGTCTAAGCCTTTAAAAATAGACGGAAAAGAAATTCCGGATGCAGATGTTCCAACGGAATACGGCCAAGGAATTTTAGACAGTAAACCCCGCGGGCACGGCTTTTTACGGCCTAATTTTGCTCCTTCTCCTGAAGATATATATATTTCCAATTCTCAAATTCGACGGTTTCGTTTAAGAGAAGGGGATTTAATCGGCGGTCAGGTGCGGCAGCCTAAAGATAATGAACGTTATCGGGGATTATTAAAAGTGGAAAAAGTCAACGGGCAGTCGCTTGATGAGTTAGATAAGCGGGAGCAGTTTGATCAATTGACGCCAATCTATCCCCAGCCTCATATTAAATTAGAAACCGATTCCGATGTGCTGACTACCAGGATGGTTGATTTGATTGCGCCGATCGGCTTTGGTCAAAGAGGAATGATTGTTTCTCCGCCGAAAGCAGGGAAAACTTGGCTGTTGAAGGATATTGCAGCCGGGGTTACCGAGAATCATCCTAAAGTGCATTTAATGGCAATTTTAATTGGCGAGAGGCCGGAGGAAGTAACCGATATTCGGCGTTCGGTTAAAGGAGAAGTTGTTGCCTCTAATTTTGACGAGTCGCCGAAACATCAAGCGAGAACAGCAGAGATTGCCTTAGAGAGAGCGAAAAGATTAGTGGAATTAGGGAAAGATGTTTTCATTATTCTGGATTCGATTACTCGTTTAGCTAGAGCTTACAATCTTTCCACTCCTACGTCCGGCCGGACTTTATCCGGTGGATTTGATCCAGCCGCTTTGGCGCCGGCAAAACAGTTTCTAGGAGCGGCAAGAAATATTGAAAACGGGGGGTCGTTAACAATCATTGGCACCGCTTTGGTGCAGACCGACAGCCGAATGGATGATTTGATCTACGAAGAGTTTAAGGGAACTGGCAATATGGAACTGCATTTGGATCGGGATTTGGCAGAACGAAGAATTTACCCGGCAATCAACATTCAAATGTCGGGAACCAGAAAAGAAGAGCTTCTTTTTGGTGATGAGAAGATGGAGGCGATTGCTCGAATGCGCCGGATGGTTGATTTATTGGGGAACGAAGAGAGAACGGATGCGTTTATTGAACAGCTAAAACAAACTGATTCCAACCAGGATTTTCTTGATAAAATAATGAAAAAAGAGAGTAAGTAAACAGCAAATGGTAATTTCCGATTAAAGTTTGTATAATTCAGCTTAGTCGGCAAGTTGCCATATTATGAAAATAAAGCTGGCAGATATCAGTTTTGAAAAGACTATCTCGGATCTAAGGGGATTCTCCCAGGCATATCTTCTCTTTTTTAAGACTTTTTTCAGCGGCTTATTTTGGCATTTTGAAAAATTAAAGAATATTATTGTCGGCTTGCTCTATCGACAACGAGGAAGATGGGGCCGGCCTTTTGCCCACTTTTCACTAGCGTTATTGCTGTTTATCGGGATTTCTCTGAGTCCGCAATTAGAGCGGATATTAACTGATGATCAATGGCAGGAAGGAGGATATTCTCCAAGTTTGGTTTTGGCGATGTATTCTGAAGAAAGTCAAAATGTTCTTACTGTTGAATCTTCACACGGACGGGGGGAAGTTGTAACTTACGTTGTTAAACAGGGAGACACGGTTTCTTCAATCGCCCAGAAATTTGGAGTTTCAATTGATACTGTTATTTGGGCTAATGATTTAAAATCAGTTACTACGATCAAACCCGGCGATCGTTTAGACATCCCTCCGGTTACCGGAGTGGTTCATCAAGTTCAACGGGGAGAAACGGTTTATTCGGTTGCCAATAAATATGATGCCAACCCTCAGGCAATAGCCGATTTTCCTTTTAACACTTTTGCCAATGATGAAACCCTGGCTTTGGCGGTTGGGCAGAATCTGATTATTCCCGGTGGAATAATGCCTCAACAAAAGTCAACCCAGCCGGCCCCGGCACCGAGGCCGCAGCCGGAAGTAGTTATTGCTTCGGGAGAGGGGAGTTTTATTTGGCCGTCAACCGGACGTGTTTCTCAACGGTATTTTTGGTATCACCGAGCAATTGACATTGCCAATAAAGCCGGTCCGGGAGTTGTCGCTTCACAAGGAGGAACGGTAACCGGAGTTGTTTATGGACGTTACGGTTATGGTAATCATGTAATAATTAATCACGGGAACGGCTATCAGAGTTTGTATGCCCACTTAAGCAACGTTTACGTTAAAAGGGGCGATCAGGTTTCCGCCGGCCAGTCAATTGGTCAAATGGGCTCTACCGGCCGGTCAACAGGAATCCATCTTCACTTTGAAGTTATTAGAAATGGAGCGAAGATAAATCCTCTGTCCGTGTTGTAAGCAATTAAAAACCGGGATTAAAACTAAGTCAAAGTTTGACATGAGGGGCAGAAGTAAGTGCCGCGGCCCGAGACTTTAATTTTTTCGATTTTCCCAGTGCATTTCGGACACTTTTCCCCTTCTTTGCCATATACTTTTAGGTGTTTTTGCATCCCGCCCCGCTGACCCGTTGCTGTTCTAAAGGCTTCGTCTTTATCGGTGGTCCCTTTGTAGTTTAGGGCTTTTTCCAAAATTTTTATAATACATTGATGAAGTTTTCCCAGTTTTTTTATTGGAACATCTTTTGACGGCTGTTTGGGGTGTATTTGAGCACAAAAAAGAGCTTCATTGGCGTAAATATTGCCGATCCCGGCAATTTTCTTTTGATCCATCAGCAATAACTTAATTGCTCTGCCGGTTTGGGAAGCAATTTTATTTAGATACTCAACCGTAAATTGACTGGAAAGCGGATTGATGCCGGAGAAGTTCTTTAAGTTTTTCTTTAGCTGTTTAGTTTTGATAATTTTAATCCAGCCAAAGGTGCGTAAATTATTAAAAAGCAAGTAGGTTTTGTCCTGAAATCTAAGAATAACCCGGGTATACTTATTAGGTAGTCGGTTGACATCATAGATGTTTCCCGGCGGTTTAAAGTCATAAGGCTTTGTTTCTTCCAGACTGCGGCGGTATATTAATTGCCCGGTCATTTTTAAGTGGATTAGTAAATGATGGTTGTTGGTTAAATCAATAATAATTATTTTTGCTTGCCGGCGGATATTAGTGATTTCTTTTCCGATGATGTCAGCTTTATTTCCTTTAAAACATTTGTTTTTTAAGACTTCCACGCCGGCAATTTTTTTCCCGGTAATTTTTTCAGACAGCTGACGGCGTAAAGTTTCTACTTCTGGCAGTTCCGGCATGGCTAATGATTAAAAGTTAAAAATTAAAAATGAAAAATTTAAAATGCTAAATACCAAATAATAAATGTCATTTGCTGAATTCTATTCCTAATTTTAAATCAGTGTTTAAGTTTTGGTTGAATAACAATTTGCCGGAAACAACATTGGCGGCCGGGTTAACTTGAAGCGGCTGCCAAGTTTCGGGGTAAGAAACTAAAATTGAAACCGGAGTTGTTCTGTAGCCGGATTGTTTTTGCCAATACAACAGGTAGCCGATTTCCGGATTGTCCAGGTCGGCCAGTTGCTGGCTGAATTTAACTTCAATGGTTCTTTTGGACTCAATCGGGACTTCTATTTTAAACCCGACCACCTGCTTACCGCTTTCTATTCTTTCTGATCTTTGTTTACTGGTAATTGTTTCCCGATTGCTGTTGGTTAAAGAATCATAGGCCTTGATTTGATTGATTCGGCTTCCTTGAGGAAGATAAATTCTCAACCAGGCAGTGTATTTCCCTCCCGGCCAATCATTAGAATGAGCGGTGTTTTCATAGTTGATTTTCAGGGTGTGATGAATTTCTCCGTTTGATTGAAAATCAATCGCTTGTTCGATTCCGCGTTTAAGGAAATAATTGGCTTTATTAACTCCTAAATTTGCTTCGACCAAATATAGATAATCAGCAAAACAACCGGGCTGGCTGCAAATGGAATTGCGGATGTTTCCGGACCAATTTAACTGGTTAAGTTTTTTGGCTAGGTTTTGGTCATGCATATAGATAAGTATTTCTTTTTCTCTTATCGACTGCCAAAAAGCTTGGCTTAAGCTAATATATTCATCGGGTTCGGCGCTTTTAATTCTTTCGAAAAGTTGTTTAGATAAAACTCCCAGAAAAGCAGCTTTTTGATGTGAGCCCGGGAAGCTTTCCTTTTCACTCCAATACTGAGCCCGCTGGAACAGATTTTCAGCGGTGATCGTTTCATTATAATCAGGTAAATTAATTTCTCCGAAAGCGGAAATCAGGTTTTTAGCCGCTTCGAGGTTAAAGCCAATTACCCCGTCTACTGTTTGGCCCAATTCTTTTTCTAAAAACCACTCCGCATCTACGGCTGATTGAGGAAAGTCCGGATTCCAGTTTGAATCCCGCAGATACCAATTTGCTTCTCCTAAAACTTGTTTAATTGGCGCCGGCGGTTCAACATGGCCTTTCAATTGCCCGTCAGCCTGATAGACATCTTTTACTTCAAAGTTGGTTAAGCTTCCGTTTTCAAAGGTTAAAAGCGCAAATGAGCCGATAAAGCCGCCTGTCGGTCGAAGCTCCATATTGTTTTGAAGCAAAACCAGATAGGTTCTCCTTTCATTATCAGTGCCGAGAATCCAGTTGAGATAAGGGGTGATTTGAGCGGTTTGGCTTAGAGCCAGGTCGATAGTATCCAGTTGGCTCTGCCACTGCTGAGGGAGGTTTTGCCAGCGTTTGGGAACGGCAGACCATTGGGTATTTAAAAGTGCTTGTAATTTATTCAACTGGAAAATGAGTTGGTTTTGACGCCATTTTAGTTCGGTCAAGGTCTCGTTCCAGTTAATAGATTCATCTTTTAAAACAGCTCGATTAAGGGCCAGTCCTTGTTTAACTAGAGGAACAGCGGTTTTAGCGGTTAGACTGGCCTGATAGCCGACTTGTGAGATTTTTCCGATTGGTTTTCGGGCCCCAAAAAGAAGAAAATTCAGCTTGGAGTTGTGGCTGAAGTTTTCAGCTCTTTGAAAATGGCTTTCAGCTTGGCTGATCTTTTTTTCGGCGGAAGCCCAATTTTGCTGGGGTAAATCCTGCAGGGCGCTTTTAATTTTCAGACCGCCCCAAACCAATCCGCTTATTGGTCTGGCCCAAGCAGCCAGGAAAAAAATAAATAAAGCCGAAAAGAACAGGAGGGACAAGCGTTTCCAGCCCCATTCGAATTTTGGTTTTAAATCCTGGGGTTGGTGATCTACGTCCGGTTCCGGTTCTTCAGCCTTAGTTTCTTGAGCGCCGGATTGATCAAATTGAGATAAAATTTCTTTTATTTCAGGTTCTCGGTCAACAATAATTATTTCTTCATCAGGTTCGGGTTCGGGTTCGGGTTTAGGCTCAGGCTCAGGCTTTGGTTCGGTTTTGGGTTCTTGAGGTTTGGTTTTAGCGGCCGGTTGGTATTCTTCCGGATCTAATTCCTGCCATAAAGTTTGAAATCCGTTTTTTATTGCCTCCTGCCAATTTTTTTGGGGCTGCCATTTAAGAATTTGTCGGGTTTGATTAATTAGCTCTTGATCATAGGTTGGAAGTTGTGAGGTTTTCTGGAAGCTCGTTCCCTGGTTGGTTTGGCCTAAGTTTTCTAAATATCCGCCAAGTTCTTTTGCCTTGACTTTGGAGCCGAGAATCAGAAACTCTTTTTGATTAGTGTTGGGAAGAATTAGAGTCTGCCATAAACCGTTGACCAAATCTCTAAGCGCAGTGGGATAAATCTTGTGATCAGCCGGGCACGGGAGCTGCAGCTGCCGATTGTAAATGGTCTGCTTGATTAGATTTTCCAGAAAGCTGTTTTTGGGAGTGTGCTCGCCAATTAGGTAATTTGTTTTAACAATCCGCCAATTATTTAATGAACTCAAATCGGGTTTGGGCTGAGAGCCGGTTAATAAGCGCAGATATTTAATTCCCTGTTCCCGAGCAATTTCAATAGCTCGAGCACTGCCTTGAAGATCTATTAAATAATCGGCATCTCCGGTATCGGAAACGCTTAACCCTTTTTGCCGTAGTAATTTTGCTAAAGATTTTTTTATTCCTTTGTCTGCAAAAATTATTGCTTTTGGTTTGTCGGTTGCTACTTCTAGCTTAAATGAAGTATTGGGCATTAACTAATTTTAGCAAATATGATCAATAACTTATAACTTCTAGCTTTTTTTGTCCAGTGCTTGATTAAGCAATTTATCCGGAGCGGCATTTTTATCCCGGGGGATGTGAGAGTATTTGATTTTCGCTGAAAGGTTATCGGCTAGTTTTACAGCTTTATGCCATAACGGTTTTAAATTATCAGCTTTTACTTTAAAATCCCCCTGCATTTGTTTGACTACCAGCCGGG
This sequence comes from uncultured Gammaproteobacteria bacterium, assembly GCA_964505765.1. Lineage (GTDB taxonomy): Bacteria > Patescibacteriota > Microgenomatia > UBA12405 > JAHJSD01 > CAZDJQ01. Next base: position 12,520 of record CAZDJQ010000020.1, read on the forward strand.
AATCTAAATAAATATTAATTTCTTTTACCTTTAATCCTGCTTTATTCAGCCATTCTAAGGCGGCAATCAGCCCTTGATATTCGGCTTCGTTATTAGTTGCCCGGCCGATGGCGGCGGCGGTTTCATAGATAGTCTCTTCCGGTTGATGGCAAGAGCCGGTTGTAACTACCAGGCCGTAAGCGGCCGGGCCGGGATTCCCTCTAGCCCCACCGTCAGTATAAACTTCTAAACTTTTCATTGATTGGGTCCAAGCGCTGCGCTTTTTTAATTGCTAATTCTGCTAATTCTTTCTGGTCTAAGTTATACCATATTTCGGCTAATTTTACCCAGCCGTCCGGGTATTGAGGGTTGGCAGCGACAATTTTTTTCCAATAGTTCAGGTTTGTCTGTAAGTTTTGATAATAGTAATAATAAGAATAAGTTTGATAGCTGATAAAAAATAATCCCGCTCCCAAAAACAGGCCGAGTATAAAGTTTAAAGCAATTTTTACGATTTTGTTTTGCATTTAAATGTTATTTAAGATTAATTTTCCACTCCCCGGAGGAACCTAGCCGGCCAGGGCTGATAATCTGAAAAGAAAGTTTGTTCGTGAATAATTTCTTTGTTTTTAATAACCTGCCAGTCGAAAGCGGCTTTTGCCCCCCAAACCGGTTTTTCCGTTTGTTTAGTTTCTCCCGGTGCAAGACTGGGGTCATCAATATATATTGGTTCCGGGGGCGGGACTTGAGCCCACAATCGTTCATTGGAAATAATAACTTCTCTATTATCCGGGGTGCCGTAAAATTTAAAGCTGAGATAAGAATTATTTCTTTGAAATTCTCTTTGAATTAAAATGTAGTTGTCCGTGTCATTTTTAAATTTAAAATCGCTGGTTGGAAAATAAACCGTAGCATCAAATCCCGGCGGTTTATCTTGTTCGTAATAATTAACTCGGTAAGCGTGAGGATGACGCTCAATAATTTCTAAGCCGGTGTTTAAAACTGCTCTGAAAAGGGTGGTTGACACTTGACAGACTCCGCCCCCGTCTCCGAGTATGGTTTGGCCGTCTTTGATAATGTAGGCCTGTTGATAGCCGGTTGCGGTGGTGACTTCTCCTAATGCTTTATCCATAGAAAATATTTCTCCGGGAGCAATTAAGATGCCGTGCAGTCGGTGTGAGGCTAAATCAATGTTGTGAATTCGGCTGGGGATGGAATTATAAAAAGTGCTTTCTCCCTGCCCAATTAAACGGGTGACGCCAAAGCGGTTGGTATCTGAGGTTTTAATTTTCGGTTCTGTCTGATCAATTTTCAAGTCTTTAACGGCGCTGTTTTCTTTTTTGCTTAATTGATTTAATCCCTGTTTTATTTGATCAATCGTATAATTTTCATCTAATTGATAACCGGTTTTATGCGGTTTAAAAGTTACCACTCTTCCTTGGTCAAATTCAAAAAGGGCATTTTCAGCTTCCTGATTAATTGATTGTGAGATGAGATTGACGTATTCTTTAATTTTTTCAGTGTCCCAATCTTGTTGAAACCCGACAAAATTAATTAATTGTTCTTCCTGGATAACAAAATTCTGGTTTTCACTGCTCAGAGTTAAGCTTTTATTTATTAATTTCTCAGCTCGCTGTTTGGCCTGCTCAATTTCCTGGTCGGTCGGAAAGCTTGATTTTTGTTTAACAATTAATGAAAAAGGTTGATGGAGTTGATAAATCTGGAGATGGTTTTCAAAATCTTTTTTAGTCTGGTCTGCGTCTAATTCAATTCCGGGTTTTCCGACCTCAACTTCAATTTCTTGAGTTTCGTTGATTAATATTTGGTTGGGAATAGTATCCCGATCTATTTGAGCCGCTAGGTCGGCTAATTTAGCTTCAAACTCGGGCTCATTAAAAGAATAGGCAAGGGGAATGAACTTCTTTTTTATGCCGTTGGCTAAAAATTGCTGACGCGATTGTTGATAGGCTTGTTCTACGGAGTGGTCAATTTGATAGCTTAGATTGATTTCATTTGGGCTGATGCTCCATTCTTTTTCCTGGTAAGCAAACTTTATTTCTGAAGGCAGCCGAAGTTTTTTATTTAAGAAGTCTTCAGCTTTTGTTTTAGTTAATCCGCTGACGTTCCAAGGGCCGAGATTAGTCTGGGGATAAATCTTGTTTTGGTAGGCTAAATAAAAAGCCCCGGCCACCGCCAGCGGCAGACCGACTAAGATAATCGGCAAACTGATTAAAATTATTTTTTTCCAACGCATATGGTTACAATTATAGCGCATTTTGCAATTTCCTTTCTTTTAATGGTAAAATAAC
>CAZDJQ010000021.1:0-14599 GCA_964505765.1 uncultured Gammaproteobacteria bacterium
ATGCGGGAGTAGCTCAGTTGGCTAGAGCGTCTCCCTTCCAAGGAGAAGGTCGCGAGTTCAAATCTCGTCTCCCGCTCAAAGTAGAGAAGAGGATTAATTGGTGGACGTAGCTCAGCGGTAGAGCGCTTGCTTGTGGAGCAGGTCGTCGAGGGTTCGATTCCCTTCGTCCACCCCATAAATAGTTGGGGCTCGTAGCTCAGTTGGCCAGAGCACTCGGTTTACATCCGAAAGGTCGTAGGTTCAAGTCCTACCGAGCCCACCGTCGAGGTGCTGGAATTGGCAGACAGGCAGCGTTGAGGACGCTGTGCCCATTAGGGCGTGCGGGTTCAAATCCCGCCCTCGGCACCAGAAAAAATGACAACAACGGGGATTGGCGCAGTTGGCTAGCGCGCTACGTTTGGGACGTAGAGGCCGTCGGTTCGAGTCCGACATCCCCGACCATCGGGGGTCGTCTAATGGTAGGACAACGGTCTTTGGAACCGTTAATCGTGGTTCGAATCCACGCCCCTGAACCAAATTTGTTAAAATTAAATATGTTGCCGCGGTGTTGGAACTGGCAGACAAGCGAGACTTAAAATCTCGTGGTCTTTATGACCGTGTGGGTTCGATCCCCACCCGCGGCACCGTATACCACGTAGGGTATACGGCAGGGCCATTTCCACGTAGGGGTGAACCACATTGGGGACACCCTTTCAGGTACATGGCAAAGCACCTATTTCTTAAAGTAAAGAATATCTTCATCAGCAAGCTGATAATCCAAAGGAACTATTTGACCGGGAAACTTGGCATTTTCCCCCCAAAGAAGCGTGCTTTTAATACTATCTGCTAAATCCAATGAAACTTTCTCAGCTGCATCTATCACCGTATTTCCTTGCCTTAAAATTAACGGTTCTTCAAAATCCGGTCTTCCACTTTTAGCAGACTTCAAATAGATTCTAATTAAATCCAGCTTATCCCAAATTCGTTTTTTCAAATAACTAATATTTTTATTTTTCAAAGCGCTGATTGCAATATAATTATTTTCGTCAATTTCTCGCTTATCGATCTTATTAACCACTTTTAAACTCGGCAAATATACACGATTAGTTGAAAAAATATCAACAATCTCTTCTAATGAATTCGGCGGTTCTTTGATAAAAATCTCGGCATTGGTTAAACCAAACTGATCAGCGATTTCTCTTATTGTTCTTTTCCTGAATTCACCGCAATCACCGATAATTCTTATTCCACCTCGAGCCATTTTTTTTATCTCGGCTTTTGGCGGTTCTTTATCAAGTCTAATTCCAGCTTGCTCCAGTTCTAAAACAATTTTCTCAAAAGCATTTAAGTTAAAAACGTCAGTAACCATGATCACTAAATCCGCGTTCCTAACCACGGAAATAATTTTTTTACCACTACCTTTATTTTTAGCGGCACCGCCGACTAATCCCGGAATATCCAAAAGTTGAATTTGGGCGCCCTGATAAATCATCATCCCGGGAATAACTTCTAAAGTTGTGAAGTCATAACTGCCGGTTTTGGAATTAGCTTCAGTCAAAACGTTTAATAACGTTGATTTCCCCACCGAAGGCAACCCAACTAAAACCCCGGTGGCGTCTCCTTGATGGGAAACAGCGTAACCTTGACCGCCGCCTCCGCCTTTGGAAGCCTGATGTTCCTGTTTTTCTTTTAAACGGGCAATTTTCGCCCTTAATCTGCCAATATGATGTTCTGTTCCTTTATGATAAGGGGTTTTTCTTATTTCTTCGCGAATTTTTTCAATTTTCTCTTGTATATCGTTCATTGGTCAAACTTGATTTCCAAATCTATTTCCGGAGGCAACAGGTCCTTTTGAGAAGAATCCAAGCCATCTAGTTGTCCTTTAATTGCCTGCCATTGTTGTCTAATTTCAGACTGCTCGCCTTTGGGCTCAGCCATTGTCGGACTTATTTGCAGCCTTGTATCCGAAGCATCTTTATTTCTTTCTAAGAGAGTAGGGGATTGATAAGAAAAAACTACTAATAAAGCAAATAAAATAATTAATATTAATCCCAGTAGCCCCATTTTTAAGCTAATAGGAAAACTAATTTTTGACCCTAATTCTTTAAAACCACCCAAGTCAATATTTTGAATATTTTCTTTATTTAATTTCATTTTTAGAAATCACCTCATCTAAAAAAGCCATTGCTCTTGACAATGAACTTTGAGCTAAATTAAGTTTCTCTTCAGTTGTATTCCAATTTTTTTTCATATCGCCCGGCCTAATTACCCGCACTCTATCTAAATCTTGCTCTGCCTCATCCCAATAACTTTCAGCTTGGTTTATCTGATTATTTACTTCTATTTGCCAATCATCTGCACTTGCCTCTTCTGCCATCTCTTGGCTCAACTGAATAATCTCATTTTTAATTTCTTTTTGCTGGGTCACAACCCGGTTGAACAAAAATACATAGATTGAATATTCAATTTCCGGATAAACCTGATCAAATTCTGCACTTAAAATAATCAAATCCTCAAGCCCATCCACCCGTCTTACTCTTTTTTGGTGTTCATTAATCCAGCCCTGCCAGCTAATCAAATTTTGCCGGGATTCTATATCCACAAAACTGGATCTCTCCAAGACCCAATCAAAATATCTTGAAATCAAGTCGTCCCTAACCAACAGGAATTCCTTACTGGCATCGTAGAATCTTTCTTTAGTTTTTATTGTTCCCAACTGCCAATAATTACTTCTGGCCGATAAAAACTGGTTGTGAACTTGAAAATAATTATCGCGTTGATTTAAATAAACCCGCCTTAAGTTAGATTCCGCCGATAAATTCTTTGGGGAAAATAATAAGAAAAACAAAACTGGAATTAAATATTTTTTCAAGTTTTTTCTAAACATAAGCAACTGCTTGTGCCGCAGAGGAGAGTCGAACTCCTACTCCGTAAAACGGAACACGGTCCTAAGCCGTGCCTGTCTGCCAATTCCAGCACTGCGGCTACCTCTATCTACAGGTAGTTTAACACAAATTAAATCTTTGACATAATAGCAGCTACCAGCCCGCCCCAGTCGGAGTTAGGAGGAGCATAAACAGGGCCGATTTCATAAGGACTTTCGAGTCCTTTATTATAATAATTTGTCCTTAACTTACGAGAAACATAAAAGATACTTTCACTCCAGTCTTCAAAGTAAAAATATCCACCAGCCCAACCATACCCATTATGGGAACCGGGAACTAATCTTTTTCCATAACCAGACTCCAAACCGGAAATTGCCGGCAGCAATCGCCAATCAATTTGCCAAACGTCAGCCGCTTCAACAAAATCATCGGTATATGCTTGTAACGGAGAATTGTTTTCTTTCAAGAAATGATACAGTCGCAACTTACGATAATCTAATTCTGCCAAAGAATCCCGCTGTTGTGCCCAAATCTTATTTGGACCAGCAAGAAATAAACCTAAGGCTAAACCGACAAAAATCACTTTTTTCATTTTCATCTTATTTAACTTGTTTAACCAATAAAAAAATCCCAGAGTTGGCTTCTTACGAAGCAACCCCAGGATCTGATTTAAATATAACAAAATCTTATAGTATTGTCAAGTAGTATATAAATTTGGGTGTATATACTATATATAAAAAACTATTATCGGGGGTTTATTTTAATTCATCCATAAATTGATTGACGCCAAATGCCCATGACCCGCTGGACAAAGGACAATATTTAGGCATCATTTCTTCGGGAGTAGTCATCCCTTTATCAATATATTCCACTCTTAAATACCGGGCAAACCATTCTATTGCATCAGGATAAGACTCAAAACACATTCTTCCTCGGGAATGAATTCCAACTCCCCAGCAATTAAAACAATTTTCCGGGGCCTTTTTACAAAGATTCGATTCCTGCTGAGCAATAGCAGGAATCAAACGATAATCTATACCGTATTTTTGAGACACCTCGAAAATTAAATCAGAGTAGGGGGCCAAAGGAGAATCATATTTTTCCAAATAATTTTTAATAATCAACGGCCGGGCTTCCGCTGCCAAAACCATCCCTTTATAATCCATATTATCCCTATCTTCAGATGAAAGAACTGTCCAACTATTAAGCACTCTCTGTCTGCTCGTTGATTCAACTCTAGCCAATTCAGTATTTGATAACCAGCGACCGCTTACTTGAAAGTAAACATACAAATTCAAGCTCAATAACAAAGGAACTCCAAAAAAGAAAGAAATTATTAAAACAACCTTTTCTTTAAACATTGCTTAATACCATAGTTGCACAATAAATAACTAAAAGTCAAGTGCCCCAATTGACTTTTAAGCTGGTTCTGATATCCTATATTTATGGACCTTAAAACAGAAGTAAACCAGAAAGAAAATTCTGTCTGCGAATTAATTGTCACTATTCCGGCAAAAGAAATTGAAAATAAATACAAACAAATTCTTGAACAGAGAAGAGAGCAAGTTGAAATCAAGGGTTTTCGTAAAGGCAAAGCTCCATTGAACCGAGTTGAGGAAAAAATCGGGAAAGAAAGACTTTATCAATTATTAATTCAACAATTAATTAGTCAAGTTTATCCTCAGGCGGTCAAAGAAGCAGATATAAGTCCGGTTATTGCCCCTAAAGTAAAACTGGTCTCAGCCGAAGAAAAAAAAGACTGGAAAATAAAGTTTATTACCAGTGAGATGCCGAAAATCAATCTTAATAATCTAAGAGAGAAAATAAAAGATGCTAAATTAAAAGAAGAAATCTGGATCCCTGGGAAAGAAACAGAGCAAAAGGCTAGTAAAGAAGAAGAACAAATAAAAAAACAAAAACAATTTCAAAAAACTTTGGAAATTATACAAAACACCGTAGAAATTAATTTAGCCGATTTTATCATTGATCAAGAAGTCAAAAGACGGCTTACCAACCTTGTCGACCAAATCGAAAAAGCTCAAATGGATTTAGAAGAATATCTTGCTTCTAAAGGGACATCTATTCAAGAAGTCAAGAAAAATTATCAAAAAGACATTTTAAACGGCTGGAAAGTGGATTTAGCGCTGGAAAAAATTGCGGACCAAGAAGAAATTGAAGTCAAGGAAGAAGAAGTAAAAAAATTGGACCAGCAGCAAGTGGATCCTCATATCGGGGCAAAAATTCTGAGACGGCAAAAGGCACTTGAGTATTTGATAAGCTTATAGTAGAATTTATATATAATGGCAGGCCAAAACAAATCTCATTCTAATTCCAACAATAAACAGGGGAAAGCCGGAAATAAAGTTCCCCAAAGTTGGCTTGAAACGCTTAAAGCCAATGGAGAAGTCCCCAATCAGGCAGAAAAAACTGAAAAGCTTAAGGCTCGGCAGGAAAAAGAGTTATTTCACATAAATCGGGTTAAAAAACAAGAAAAGGAAATCTACAGCCGGAGACAGAGAGAAACCCAGGAAAAAATCAAAGAATTACAACAACAAGTAAAAGCCCTGGCCGAAAAGTCAGAAAATTTAAAAGAAGAGTTGAGAGTTGCTGTTCAACAGCCGGTAGTCAACCCGGGGGAATCTGACATCAGTTTTTTAACAAGTTTAATTAAAGCAATTAAGCGCTTCGGAGAGAAAATTGAAGATGCTTCGCTTTGGCTTAAAGCCTGGAATCAGAAAAAACAAAAGAAAGGGATGTTTTGGTCTAAAGTAAATAGTAAAAAAGGCGGCACCCAATTCTTATTGTCTTCTGAACACTCAGCTTCTCGTTCAGCCGGCTAAATTTCTCATTGAGTAGAATAAACAGTTATGTTAAACTTATAAGCAGTATTTATGACGCGAAGAAATTTAAAATATCGTAAAAACAGGGCAATAAGAGCGGAAGAGGTTCGACTTGTTGACGAAAAAGGTAATCAAATCGGCATAGTAAACACTGAAGAAGCAAGAGAAATGGCAAAAGAAAAGGATTTAGACTTAGTGGAAGTTGCTCCAAAAGCAAAACCGCCGGTTGTTAAATTAACTGATTACAAAAAGTATATTTATGAACAAGAAAAAAAACAATCTGCTGCCAAAAAAAAGAGTAAGAAAGCAGAGTTAAAGGAAATCCGCCTGAGTCCGTTTATTGGAGAGGCAGACTTAAAAACCAGGTTGAGGAGAGCTGAAAATTTTCGGGATGACAACGACCGTTTGAGATTTGTTGTTCAATTTAAAGGCCGTCAAATTACTCAAAAACAATTTGGTTATGACCTACTTGAAAAGGTCAAAACGGAATTGGATGAAATATATGAACAAGACGGAAAAATAAAACAACAAGGAAAAAGATTAATAATGTATATGAAACCCAAAAATGACTAAAAACAAAAGAAAAAACTCAAAAAATAAGAAAAAAATTAAGTCATCTGTTAAAAAACGCTTTCGGATAAAAGGCGATAAGGTTTTTTATTGGTCAGCTAAAAAGGGCAGGCCAGTTGAAGTAAAATCTAAAGGAATCGCCAGAAAAATTAAAAAGTTGTTGGGAGTGAAATAAATGCGGGTAAAAACCGGAACCGTCCGAAGAAAAAAACACCAAAAAATATTAGATCAGGCCAAGGGTTATCGGATGACTCGGAGCAGACTGTTTAAAGTTGCCCATCAGGCAGTATTGCGAGCCGGAAAATTTGCCTATATTGGCCGCAAACTCAGAAAAAGGGATTTTCGCAAACTCTGGATCCAAAGAATTAATGCTGCGGTCCGCAAACATAATTTAAGCTACTCAAAGTTTATTCATCTGCTTAAAGAAAACAAGATTAAATTAAACCGAAAAGTTCTGGCAGAAATAGCAGTCAGAGATGAAAAAACTTTTAAGGCAATCGTTGACAAAGTAAGAAAATAACTCTTTTATGCAACTGGATCAGATCATTTCTCAATATAAACCTAAAATCAAAAAAACGGAAAGTCCAAAAAAGTTAGAAAAAATCCGAGTGGAACTTCTAGGCCGCCAGGGATTAATCAATAAGCTTACCGGCCAAATTCCAGAACTTCCCGCCGATCAAAGAAAAACATACGGGGAAAAGCTAAATCAAACTAAACGGAAATTGGAAAAATTAATAAAAAAACAAAAGAACCGGGTAGAACAAAAAGAAACAGAACACACAAAAGAACCCGCTTATCAACTTAAAAAGTATGGCCATTTACATCCAATCACTATCACCGTTAGAAAAATAAATACACTGTTCAAAAACTTAGGTTTTTCAATTTATGACGGGCCGGAAATCGAAACTGACGAATACTGCTTTGAACGCTTAAACGTTCCTAAAAATCACCCGGCCAGAGACATGCAGGATACGATTTACATAAAAGAACCTGACCATCTGTTAAGAACACAGACTTCTTCGATTGAAAGCCGGCTTTTGGGAAACGAAACACCCCCGTTTAAAGCTGCTTTTCCCGGACGCGTTTATCGTAATGAAAAGGTCAATAAAAGCAATCATTTCATTTTCCATCATTATCAGGGAGTGGCGGTAAATAAAAACATCAGTTTAAGGGATTTAATTGGAACAATCAATAAACTATTTAAAACCATTTACGGCGATCAGGTAATTGTCCGTTATCGGTGCAAGTATTATCCCGAGGTTGAGCCGGGCTTGGGAATGGACTTACAATGTTTCTCCTGCCGCGGCCAAGGCTGCCCGCTTTGTAAAGGCACCGGCTGGTTGGAAATGGGAGGAGCCGGGATTATTCATCCTTTAGTATTGGAAAAAGCCGGGATAAAACCAAATAAATGGCGCGGTTTTGCTTTTGGTCTGGGATTAGACCGATGGGTAATGGCCAAATATGATATTGGAGACATTCGAACATTACTAGGTGGAAATCTTGCTTATAAGCCCAATTAAAATGAAATTAATTTATTCTCACTTAAAAAGATTTTTACCGAGCCTGAACGAACCAATTGAAAAAATCGGCAATGATCTCAGTCTGATTGGCCACATGAGCGAAGGGATAGAAAATATCAGCGGAGAAAAAGTAATCAGCTTAGAAATCAGACAGAATCGGGGAGATTGTTTCGGCTATTACGGCTTAGCTAAAGAACTAGCGGTTTTATACGATCTCAACCTAAAAACCCCTAAAATAAAACTGCCGCAAGCCAAAGAAAAAACCTCCGTGCCGATAGATATTTCGGCTGAAAAAGAAGTCGACCGGATAATGTCGGTAAAAATAAACAATCTTAAAAATCAACCTTCTCCAGCTTGGCTTAAAAAATTTCTTGCTATTCATGATATCAACCCGATTAACACATTAGTTGACCTGACCAACTATATTATGCTGGTTTATGGAATTCCCTGTCACGCCTTTGATGCCGATAAAATTTCAGGGGGGCTGGTTTGGGAAATTACTGATAAAACAGACAAAATCATTACTTTAGACGGAACAAAAATTGATATTCCCGAAAACAGCTTTGTTATCAGTGACGATAAGGGAGCGGCCAGTTTGCCGGCAATTGGCGGAAAAAGAACCGCCATTGACTTAGACACCCAAAAGACAATTATTGAAATGGCGGTTTATAATCCTGAAAAGGTAAGATTGGATGCCAAGCAAATGAATATTCAAACTGATGCCAAAATCCGTTTAGAAAAAGGACTGGACCCGAACTTAATATCTTTAGCGTTTAAACACTTAATCCAACTAGTTTTAAAAGAATGTGGCGGAGAAATAATAACTAAAGTTAAAGACTATTATCCCGATCCAAAAGAACCAGCTAAGATTAAGCTAAACATTAGTAATGCAAGTGCTTATGCTGGAATTAAAATCCCCGATGAGTTTGGGTTACAAACCCTTAAAAAACTCGGCTGTAAAATTAAAAAGAACAAAAAAGAGTATTTAGTCAGCCCCCCGACACTACGGAAAGATCTCAGCCTGGAAGAAGATTTGATTGAAGAAATCATCCGTTTCTACGGCTACGACAAAATTTCAACCGACCGGCCAATTTCTTCAAAAGAACTCGGCGATATTACTCCCAAAGTCATCTATTTAAAACAAACAATCAAAAATATTCTAGCCAATATGGGTTATGATGAAATTCGTTCTTGGCCGATAATCCAAGAAAAAAACATTCATCAATCACCAGCAATCCCTAAAAATGCGGCACCGGTCTATACTCAAAATAACGTCAACAGTAATTACCCCTTATTAAGAATGTCGCTCGCTTCTTCCTTATATCTACAAACCAAGCAATACTCTAAATATAAACTACCCGACCTAAAGTTTTTTGAAATTGGCAAAATCTACTATAAGCACAAAAATAATTATCAGGAACCCTATTCAGCCGGCTTTTATCAGCCCGACCAAGAAAAATTAATTAATGACGCTGAAAACTTATTCAAAAAGTTGGGGATCAATCAAGCAGACTATCAAATTGAGGAAATCAAAAACAAAAAATTTATTGAGATAAATTTGAACAAGATTGTTAATAAACTTGAAACCATTCCGGAAATAAAGCTTGTTAAGCCTAAAAAACAAACTCAACAGGCAATCGAATTAACCAAGCAAATTATCAACCTTGACGCCAACGTAATTTTAAATCAAAAACTTGAACCGGAAAAATTACTAAAAAAATATCTTAACAAAATTGAAAATAAATATCTGTGGAAATTAAGTATTGTTGATATTTATAAAACCAAAGCCAACCAGTATAAATATACTTTTCGGGCTTACTATTACAATTTATCCGCTAAAAAAGCCAAAGAAATCCACTTAAAAACTTTCCAACTAGAATAAATTAGTCTTCTTCTGCCGGAGTTGGCGTGGCGGTCGGTTCTATCTCTTCAACCGGGGTCGGGGTCGGCGTCGGAGAAGGGGACCAATCCCAAGGTTTATTAACACCAAATTTTACCTCCCGCTCAAATGTATTATCTTCGCTGTCTCTAGCTCTGGCTTTTAATGTGTAGGTGCCGTCATCCAAGGTTAAATCAAATTCATACGGCCGGCTGGAAAAAGACTTTTTCTCCTCATCATTAAGATAAACTATAACTTCTTCAATATCATTAATCCCGACAACTTTTAATTTAACCCCGAGCTTGTTCCCGACGGTTGATCTATCCTCCGGCGACTCAACATTAATCTCAATCGCTCCCCCCTCGTCATCACAATATTCGGTTGGCGGATGATAACGAGGGTCATCTTGCTCGTGCATCCAGTTTAAAACCGCTTCCTGCCATCGGTTTTTTCCGTCCCAAGAAACCGGATCCTCTTCTTTAAATTTAAAAAATTCTTTTTCAATATATTCGCCCCGGGCGATCTGGGGAGGAGTAGCTAATTGTTCAGTTTGGGGACAAAGCTTCAACATTACGTGAATCGGATCGGCTTGATTCGGCACCGTTCCTTTAATAAAATACTCTGTCCGACTTGGGAAATCATTGTGGGCCTGATAACCGGAAACACTATCAACTTCAGCAGTCACTACATCAGAAGGCTGGCTGAATTCTTCATAGCCGTATTTATTAATCACCTCAATCATAATATTCCGCCAAACCGGAGTAGCCCCGGAAATTCCCGATGCTACCCGCGTCATCGGGGTATTATCATTATTACCTACCCAGGATAAAACCAAGGCGTTCGGCATCCAGCCAACTGCCCAATTATCTTTCATATCATTAGTTGTTCCAGTTTTAACAGCCACCCTACGATTGCCAATAACCAAACCGCTAGTTTGCCCAAATGTCATTGCCCTGGCCTGATTATCAGACAAAATATCACTAATAATAAAGGCTTCTCCCGAAGATAAAACCCTTTTTCCCTCAAGCTGCCGATACTCATACAATACCTTTCCTTCATGATCTTCAACTTTTAATAACCCGACCGGTTCCCGCCTTATTCCACCGTTGGCAAAAGCAAGATAGGCGCTTCCCAACTCAATCGGTTTAACTTCGCCGCCGCCCAAAGTAGTTGCCAACCCCAATCGCTTTAAATTTTCTTCGCTCGGAGCTAAAGTAGACATTCCCATTTCTTCAGCAGTATCCAACATCGATTCCAAACCAACCATCGCCAGCATTTTAACCGCCGGGACATTTATTGAATTTCCCAAAGCATAACGGACCTGGATCGGGCCGCGGTAGGAACCGTCATAATTAACTGGAATATAGTCCTGGTTTCCTTTTTGAGGAAAAACCGTCCGAACATCCATAAGCAGGGTAGAGGCGGTATAACCTCTTTGCAGACCGGTAACATAGGTAACCGGCTTAATTGCCGACCCCGGCTGTCTCAAGGCCTGGGTAATCACATTAAACTTGCCTTCAATCTCATCACTTTCATAATCTCTTGATCCGACCATTGCTAAAATCTGTCCGGTTTGAGGGTCCAAAACTACAGCGGCGCCGTTACTAATGTTTAAATACTCTACCGCTTCTATTTGTTCAGACACAATCTCTTCGGTCCGCTCCTGAAGCTGCCAATCCAAACTAGTGGTTACTCTCAGCCCTCCCCCTTCGACCAGCTTTTCGCCAAATTGATCCGCCAGCAAATTTCTAATATAAGCGACAAAGTGGGGCGCCTTTAAAATCCCCTGGGGCGACCCAAATTCCAAATTCTCTATTGCGTCTAATGCTTTTTCATGCTCCTCTTCAGAAATATAACCATCCTGCCGCATTCTCCGCAATACTGCTTCAGTCCGGCCCTTCCATTCTTCTCCTTGGTAAGGAGAGTAGATTGTCGGCCGCTGCGGCAGTCCTGCTAAAAAAGCAGATTCAATTAGACTTAGATCTTTAGCGGATTTATCAAAATATCTCTCCGCCGCCGCTTCCACCCCCCAAGCCGGACCGCCATAAGGAGCCTCATTTAAATACATTTGAAGAATTTCATCTTTAGTGTATTTTCTCTCAATTTGAAGGGCAAGAATAAACTCCCGCCATTTTCTCAGCAAAGTTCGCTGATGAGTCAAAAGAACATTCTTAACCAATTGTTGAGTTAAAGTTGATCCTCCCTGCAATCTTCGGTGAATGACAATATTAAACATCGCCCGAGCAATTCCGCGGATGCTAAACCCAGTGTGGGTATAAAAATTCTTGTCTTCAATTGCGATTGTTGCTTGTTTCAGCTCTTGGGGAATGTCGTCAAACTTAATCGGTCTGCGTTTAGCTTGATCATAAACATCATAAAGCAGCTCGCCATTGCGGTCATAAATCTGAGTCGCAAACCCTTCCTTTCTAACCACCTGGTCCGGAGAAGGTAAATCTTTTGCCACCCAGGCAAAAGCCGCTAAGCTGAATAATATAAACAATACGACGGTGAAAAACCCGACTATTGGGAGATAATATAAGATTTTCTTTTTAAAAGGCAGCTTTTTTTTCCGCCCTCTTTTCTTCAGTTTGAAAATCTCAAACCACTGATTTGACATGAATTATTATAACAGAACCAGGGTAATATCAAATAGCGGTATCCCTTTGGGCTGAAAACTAGAAAAAAGGCAATTTTAATACTATAATACAAATATGAAATTTTTAGGAATTAAATTCAACCGAGACAAAATCGGGAAATTCTTGGTAATTTTAGCGACACTGTCAATGATATTATCTGGACTTATCCCTCTTTTCTTTTCCTAAATTTATGAACAAAAATCAAGTGCATTTAGATACCCCGATCCGCTACGTAAAAAGTGTCGGTCCAAAAAGAGCCGAGCAATTAGCTAAATTAGACATCAACACTGTCCATGATCTAGTGCTTTATTTCCCGTTTCGGCATCAAGATTATTCTAAAGTTAAAAAAATAAGCAATATTCAAGCCGGAGAAACAGTTACTTTAATCGGTCAAATCAAACAAATAAGCACTAATTATACTCAATCTCAACAACAGCGGACCATTCAAAAAGCAACCTTAACAGACAGCAGCGGTGAACTAAACTTAATTTGGTTTAACCAACCTTATTTAAAAAAAGCTCTTAACCCGCCAATTCTTTTAGCCGTTTCAGGTGAGGCAAAAGCAAAAGGAAACCAAATCCAGCTGATTCATCCCGATTACGAGATATTGGCAAAAGGGAAAAGGGCCCTCAGTTTAAAATCCGAAGACCCGGAAACAATCAATACCGGCCGGCTGGTGCCGGTTTATCAGACTACTGCCGGAGTAACCAATAAATATTTAAGAAAAATTATATATCGTGTCTTACCCCAAATAAACAAGGAGCTAAAAGAGTTTTTACCATCTTCTATTAAAAACAAGCATCAATTGGTCAGCCGGCGGCAAGCAGTAGAGAAAATTCACTTTCCCGGCAGTGAAAAAGAACTGCGTCTAGCCGAAAAACGCTTAGCTTTTGATGAAATGTTTTTGCTTCAGCTAAACCAGCTTCAACAAAAACAAAATTGGCAGCAAAAACATCCAAGCCCGGAAATAAATGTAAATCACAACTTATTAAAAAAGTTTATCGACCAACTGCCTTTTGACCTCACCTCTGCCCAGAATCGAGCCTTAACAGAAATATTAAACGACCTAGAGAAAAATAAAGCAATGAACCGACTATTACAAGGAGACGTCGGCTCCGGGAAAACCGTAGTAGCCGCTGCCGCAATTTTAGCAACCGCCAAAAACGATTATCAGAATCTATTTATGGCCCCAACCGAAATTTTAGCTCAGCAGCATTATCGAAACCTTTCCCGATTACTTAAGCCTTTTGATATTAAACCAACTTTAATTACCTCTTCCCACCATCCACAATCCACTAACCATCAACCTCTTATTATCGGCACCCACGCCCTATTACACCAAGAAAAATTCGGGAATGTTGGTTTTGTCGTCATTGATGAACAACACCGATTCGGCGTCAGTCAACGAGCGAAATTAACTAAAAATAAAGAAAAAAATTACCCGCACACTTTAACAATGACTGCCACTCCAATCCCAAGAACAATAAGCTTGACCGCTTACGGCAACTTAGATGTTTCCCGCTTGGATGAATTGCCGCCCGGACGCAAGCCGGTAAAAACTCACCTCATTCCACAAAATAAAAGAAAAGATTGTTATCAATGGGTGAAAAAGCAGATAAATAACAAAACCATTCAAGCTTTTATTATCTGCCCTTTAGTCGAAGAATCAGAAACTCTGCAATCGGTTAAATCCGCAGCTGAGGAATACCAAAGATTACAAGAAAATATTTTCCCGCATTTAAACTTGGGATTAGTCCACGGCAGAATGAAAGCCGATGAAAAAGAAGCCGTATTAAATAAAATGCACCAAGGAGAAATTGACATTTTAGTTGCCACCCCGGTAGTAGAAGTCGGCATCGATATTGCCAACACGAATATCATGATAATTGAATCTGCTCAGCGATTTGGGCTGGCACAGCTTCACCAGCTGCGGGGCCGGATCGGTCGGGGAGGGGAGCAGGCTTTTTGTTTTCTTTTTGCCGATAGACTAACTAAAAAGGCGAAAAAAAGATTAACCGCCATGGAAAAAATCAACAACGGTCTGGAACTGGCTCGGATAGATTTAAAAATGCGCGGACCCGGCGAAATCTACGGCACCAAACAGCACGGATTCCCAGACTTCAAAGTCGCATCATATACCGACTTAAAATTAATACAAACTACCCGCCGGATTGCTCAAAAATTATTAGATCAAGATCCGGAATTACAAAACTATCCGCAATTAAAACGAAAAATGTTACAAATTCAATCCCAAAATCCAATCGCCCAGAATTAGTCGATAGACAATAGA
>CAZDJQ010000022.1:0-14442 GCA_964505765.1 uncultured Gammaproteobacteria bacterium
TCCAAAGCGGAGATAGAAAACAAATTCCAGACGATATACCTATCCATTTTAAATTATCTCCTGATTCCAACAAAATACTTGCCGGAGGATCGTATGGTCTGTACCAAGGTTTAGGAGGCGTCTATTATTACGATTTGGATGAAGGTGAACTTAATACAATAAGCGAAAAACAATCCTCGGGGATGCTTTGGCTGAACGATAATCAGGTAGTTGCTTCAATTTCTGCTAACGAAAATTCCGGTTCTGATATTTTTATTATTAATCTAGACGGTAGTATAGAAAAACAATTAACCAGTGATGGGCGAAAAAAATATCTTGGTCTAATTTCTCCTGAAAAAAGATGGGCGGTTTATTATGAAGCAGATACGAATTCAGGATTCAAAACCTTTACAGCGATTTCTCTAAAGAACGGCAAGCAAATTGATTTTGAGGAAGTAACGACAAAGGATAGTAGCTTTTCCTGGCGACCAAATTCGCACTAAAAAGTGCCCGGCCTTGACCTACTTTCGCATACCGTCGCCGATAAACTATCATCAGCGCTGAGGTGTTTCACTTCTGTGTTCGGAATGGGAACAGGTGGTTCCGCCTCGCTCATAAGACCGGGCAATTATATTTTAACATACTTAAGTTCGGAAGTTAATACTATTATCCAAGCTTTTTTATCCCTATTGCTAACCGCTTGTTTACCTCTGGCTTGCCTAAAATCGGCAAAGACTCAACTATAGGCGGAGTGACTTTAGAACCGCAAATCGCCACCCTTAATACCATAAAAAATTCACCGGTATTCCAATTGTTTTGATCAATCAATTTTTTAAATTTTTCGGTCAACTCCTCAACTGCCGATAAATCACTGTTTTTGATTGTATTTTTTACTGATGTCAACATTTCTTTTGCTGTTTCAGCCTCGGTCCCGCGATTAAGCAATAAATCTTGATCATATTCAATTCTTTGACTTAAAAACTTAAGTAATTCTTTTGCTTCAGAAAGTCTTTTTAATCTGTCTTTAATTAAGGGAACGGCTTGAACTATCTGTTCCTTGGTTAAATCCGGCAGATACGTCTGGAGCAATCGGGCTAATTCTTCATCCGCTTTTTCGCGGATATAGACCCCATTCATCCATTCCAGTTTCTCAATATCAAATACCGGTCCAATCGGAGAGACATCTTTAAGATCAAGGTGCTTCATAAACTCCTTTAAACTAAAAATCTCTTTCTCTTCCGGATGAGACCAGCCAAGCAGAGCCAAATAATTTAACAGTGCTTCTGGGAGAAACCCCTGCTTTTTATACCAAAACAAACTAGTGTGTCCCTGACGTTTGCTCATCTTGCTTTTATCAGGATTCCTAAGAATTGGGGTGTGTAGAATTTTGGGCATATCCCACTGAAAATACTGGTAAAGCAAAACGTGTTTAGCCGCTGAAGACAGCCACTCCTCTCCCCGAATTACGTGGCTGATATTCATTAGATGGTCGTCAACCACTACTGCTAAATGATAAGTCGGAAACCCATCGGATTTAAGCAGAACTTGGTCATCAACCAAATTTGACTTAAATTTCACTTCACCCCTAGCTAAATCATCAACAACAATTATTTGATTGTCCGGAATTTTCATCCGGATAACGTGATCCTCGCCAGCTTCCACTCTTGCTTTAGCTTTTTCAACATCTAATTGCCGGCATTTTTGATCATACATCGGCGGTCTACCCGCCTGCTTAGCTTTTTGTCTAACTTCTTTAAGCCTTTGGGGTGAACAAAAACAGTAATAGGCATCGCCTTGATTAACTAATTGCTCAGCAAACTTTTGATAAAGAGATAACCTTTTAGACTGAATGTAAGGCTCATATTGCCCCCCTTTTTCCGGCCCTTCGTCGGGTTCAAATCCCAGCCAATCTAGCGCTTGATAAATCTTTTTGACAGCGCCTTCTACTTGTCTGGTTTTATCAGTATCTTCAATCCGGAGTATAAAATCACCGTTATTCCCTTTTGCGTAGGTCCAGTCAAGTAAAAGTCCGTAAACATTCCCAATATGAATTGTTCCGGTTGGACTTGGAGCAAACCTTGTTCTAACCTTCATACTTGTCACCATTTGAATTTTATCATATCCTAAAGGTATACTTAAAAGTAATGTCACAATTAACAATCACTTCCCATTATGTCCGACAGGGAATAAAATTTGGAATTATCGGCTTGCTCAGCTTTTTTATTCTCAAAACAAGCTATGGTATTTTTAATTCATATTGGCAAAAGGCGCATCCGCCGCCGCCACCGCCGCCTGATACTGCTTTTGGAAAACTGCCGCCGATCAACTTTCCCCAGCAGACCGCGCCTCAAACAACTAATTTAGTTTTGGAGACAATTACCGGCGGTTTGCCCGAGGACTTACCCAGTCAAACAAAGGTGTATTTTATTCCCCAAATCCAGGGCCGTTTTCATTCCTTAGACCAGGCAAAAAATATCGCCGCAAGAATTGATCTTTTAGACCAACCGCAAAAAATAACCGAAAACACTTATAAATTCACTAATTCGCAAAGAGATACTGAACTGATTATTAATGTCTTGACACAAAACTTCACCTATGAATACGACTATCTAAGTGATCAAAGCCTGATCAATCCTCCCAACTTACCATCAGGGCAGGAAGCGTTCAACCAGCTCCAATCTTTCCTATCGTCAATCAACAAATTCCCCGAGGACTTAACAAAAACAGAATACAACCTCACTTACTGGAAAGTCCGCGGGCCGAGATTAATAAAAGCCACCGCTCCAATTGAAGCCGACTTTGTCCGGGTTAATCTCAACCGTCCGGCAATAAATGAGGTTCCAATTGTTGACCCCCATCCCCCGCGAGCACTAATCTCCGCTCTTTTTTCCGGTGTTAGACGACAAGGAACCAATTTAGTTAGTATTGACTACACTTATTTCCCTGTTGATAAAGAAAAATTTGCCACCTACCCCTTAAAAACACCAACCCAGGCCTGGGAAGAAGTCAAGCAGGGCAAATATCATTTAGCCTCCCTGGAGACCAGCCAGGATAAGGAAATTAAAATCAGAAAAATCAGTCTTGCTTATTTTAATCCTCCGAGTGCAACCCGGTTTTTACAGCCGATATATCTATTTGAAGGTGATCATGAATTCAGGGCTTATGTTCCGGCTTTACCCCCGGAATGGCTGGCAGATTAATTTTCCAAATCAAGCCAGCTTAAACTTTCTTGCGCCCAAGTAATCAGTTTTCTGGTTTCCCCAAATCTGTCTTCGCTTTCCATAACAGCAATTATAACCTGATTATCCTCAATCTCGACAAGAGAAATTAAGCATTCTCCTGCCTGCGGTGTCCAGCCGGTTTTCACCCCTTTAACCAAATTTGACTCCGCTAACAGCTGATTAGTATTTTCCAACCGGTATTCTATCTCCCCGGTAATATCATAAACCGTTTTTTCCTTTGTCTGGACCAACTCCCTGAAAATAGGGTTTTTAAGCCCCAACCGGGTCAAATGAGCCAAGTCAAAAACCGAAGACAAATGCCCCAAGCCCTGAATCCCGTCAGAATTAACAAAATATGTTTCCTCTAAGTCATATTTGTCAGACAGATAATTCATTTGATCAATAAATTCTGCCCTTTTCAGCTCAGTTTCTCCGGCCAAAACATAAGCAGCATCATTAGCAGAATGAATCAGAAGCCCGTGCAGTAAACCAATTATACTTATCTGTTGATTTTCCTTTAATCCCATATTTCTACCAACTGAGTAAGCCTCTTTTACGGTAACTGTCTGGTTCAGCGGATATTTATTTAAGGCGACAATCGCCGCCGGGATTTTCGTTAATGAAGCCGGAGCTAAACGCTGATGAATGTTTTTGCTTTTTACAACCATTCCGGTATTTGCATCCATCACTAAATAGGCTTCTGCGGTTAAATCCTGAGGGAACACGCTTTGATGGTTTTTTAAAATCGGTCGGGGACTAAACTCAAAAGAAAAATGCCTTTTTTGCCGCCAATAAAGACTAACCGCTAAAAAAAGCCCGAACAAAAAAAACAATCCGAACCAGAATTTAATGACTTTCTGCCAAGTCATCTTGATCGGCAATAATTTTTATTCCTAATTCCTCCAATTGCTCTTGACCAACCCGGCCCGGAGCAGCCATCACCGCAGTTTTACCGGAAGAAGTCGGCGGAAAAGCAACCACTTCCCTTAACGAAGTTTCCCCGGTAGCCGCCATTACTAACCTAAAAAGGCCCAAAGCAATTCCGCCGTGAGGCGGGACGCCGTATTCAAATGCTTTTAATAAATGCCCGAATTTCTGCTGAATCTCTTTTTCCGTATGTCCCAAAATCTCAAAAACTTTCGATTGAATTTCACCGTCAGTTATTCTGACACTGCCGCCGCCTACCTCCATCCCATTACAAACTAAATCATACTGCCATGATCTAACCTTTTCCGGCGCCTTGTCTAACAAATCTATATCGTCTGGATTCGGAGCGGTAAACGGATGGTGCATCGGGTTTAAACTTCTGGTTTCTGTTTGTTCAAACAAAGGAAAATCCACTACCCAAGCAAAAGCTAAAACATTCTGTTTTTTTTCTTGGTCTGTTCTCAAATCAAACTTATCATCGCCGTATTTCTCCATTGCTTGTCTATACCCAATTCTAGGAAAGGGTTTCTCTTTTATCTTCATCCCCAATCCCTGATAAACTTCGATGGTAACCGCCTCTATTAATTTCATTATTTCATCTCTATTCATAAAAGACATTTCAATGTCTACTTGGGTAAATTCATTGCTTCTGTTCGCTCTTAAATCTTCATCTCTTAAACATCTGGCTAATTGAAAATAGCGTTCAAACCCGGCCACCATTAATAATTGTTTATATTGCTGCGGGGATTGAGGCAAAGCGTAAAACTTGCCCGGGTTCATTCTGGAAGGAACTAAGAAATCCCTTGCTCCTTCCGGAGTTGATTTCGTTAATAAAGGAGTTTCTATCTCGATGAAATCTTTATCAATCAAGGCCTGCCTGTAACCCTGAGCAATTTTTGATCTCAAATGCATATTTTTTTGCAGTCGTTGTCGTCTTAAATCTAAATAACGATACTTTAATCTCTTCTTTTCTCCAATATCAAGCCCGTTATCAGTCACTTCAAACGGCGGGGTCTTGGCTTGAGACAAAACTTTCAATTCTTTAACTTTTATTTCCACTTCTCCGGTTTCAAGTTTCTCATTAAAATACTGCTTTTTCCGCTTGATTACTTTTCCCTTGATTTCAACAACTGATTCTCTGCTCGCTTGAGCTAAATCTGCTCCGCCGACTAATTGCACCAACCCTGATCGGTCTCTTAAATCCGCAAACACCACATTTCCGTGTTCTCGAACAGAATTTATCCAGCCGTACAACTTTACCTCCCGGTCAATTTTCTCTGGTGTTTTAGCGTTTAATGTCCTTTTCACCCTTTAAATAAAATTAATAACTGATAAATATTGTATCATTTATTCCGACTTTCTTAAATCTTTTATCTTAAGCTGCAGTGTTTCTTTTCCGTTCCATTGATTTAAATTAAAGTTAAATACCAGATCAACTAAATCTCCGGGAAGGATTTTATTAGCCCAATCACCCCAGCCAAAACCAACCGCTTCTGCTTCAATTCTTTCTATTGCCGCAGTTTGAGGATCATCAAGAAACAGCTTTAAATGCTGGTTCTTGTCTCCCATCGTATTTATATCAACAATCCTGGCCTGATTTAGAACAAAGCAGGGTTTGGGATTGCCGATCCCAAACGGTCCGAGTCGTTTGGTTAATCGATAAAAGTCCTTATTAATCAAGGAAAAATCTAGAACAAAGTCAACTTTTAAACTTTTGTGAAGCAGCTCCTCAACTATTCGCTCCTCGGCGATTTCTTGGAGTCTATTTTCTAATTTTTTTAAGTTCTCGGTTTTAACTGTAAATCCGGCCGCCATTTCATGTCCGCCGAAACTCTCCAAAATATCGCCTGCTTGTCTAATTATTTCGACAATATTACAGCCCGACACTGATCGAGCTGAACCCTTGCAAACTTCTTTACCCTGCCAAATTGCAATTGACGGCCGGCCGAACTCCTGGCTCAGTTTCCCTGCAATCAAACCAATTATCCCTTGATGATAATCCCGAGCCGAAGTTAACAACAGTTTGCTGTCTGCCCAATTCTCCTGCTTGGCAATCTCTAAACCCTTCTCAGTCAATTGCTGGCGTTCCCGGTTCATTCGATTCAACTCCACTGCCAGCTGTCCGGCTTGAACTTTGTTGTCGGTGCATAACAATCTAAGGGCGGTTAACGGTTGATTAAGTCTGCCGGCCGCATTCAAACGCGGCGCCAGAATAAAAGAAACTTGCCACGGCAGGACCTGCCCTGACTCCAAACCGGCGATTTTTTTTAATGCCCGCAGTCCGACTTCCCGAGGTCGATTTAATTCTTTTAATCCATACTTGACAAAACTCCTGTTTACTCCGGTTAACGGCAGCATATCGGCAATCGTCCCCACCGCTGCCAAGGAAAGTTTTTTATAGCCGAATTCCCGGGCCAAAAACCAAGCTACCCCGCAGCCGCTTATTTCGGTAGTGTGGATAACAACATCAGCGTCAGGTTTGGTTTTACCGGCCAGATGATGATCGGTGATTACAACACTTATCCCCTGTTTTTTAGCGTATTCAACCGCCTCATGAGCCACAATCCCGTTATCAACTGTAATTATCAACGACAAATCTTTATATTTATTAATTAAACCGGCAATTACTTTTTGCTTAAGTCCATAACCCTCATCTTCTCGATTCGGGATAAACGGAACGACATCAACCCCCTGCTGATTTAAGGTCCGCCAAAGAATCGCCGCTGCTGTTAATCCGTCAACATCATAATCACCGTAAATTATCACTTTCCCCTTACCCGATTGTTCTTTAATCAAGTTTTTAGCGGCTTTAAGATTATCCGAATTTAATTTTACCTGTTCAGGGGGAATGTTTTTGGGGTGAACCGGTTTAAAAAACTCCTTCCCTTTTCCCCAATCCAAATCGCGATTATTAAAGAGAATTTTTAATATTTCTTGCTTGGACTTTTCCTTACTGACTTTTTCAGAATAAAGCAGTCGCCACTTTTTCATCATTATTTTTGTGGAGTTAAACTCCATGTATAATATTAACATGACTATAAAATACACTCAGGGAGATCAACCGGATTTGCCGAACGAAGTTAAAAAACTGATTAAAACATATCAAAAAAACAACTTTGAAATCTTTTTAGTCGGCGGTTCTTGTCGGGGATTACTGACCGGATACCCAATTGCCGACTGGGATTTTGCCACCAATGCCACTCCTGAACAAAGTCAGCAGTTATTTCCTAAAAATAATTTTTACCATAATCAATACGGCACAGTCAGCATTATTCTGGGAAAAGACGAAAAAACCGTGTTTGAAGTAACTACTTACCGAACCGAACAAGAATACGAAGATTTTCGTCATCCGGAAAAAGTCCAATGGGGCCAAACAATTGAAGAAGATTTATCTCGCCGTGATTTCACCATCAATGCTATCGCCATCCAATTTGAAATCCATGACTCAACCGCTGAAATTGAACAAATAAAAGATCCATATAACGGAAAATCCGACCTGGAAAAGGGGGTTGTCCGGGCAGTAGGGAATCCTGAAGCTCGGTTTAAAGAAGACGCTTTAAGATTATTAAGAGCAATCAGAATCGCCACTCAGCTGGGCTTTAAAATTGAAAAAAATACTTTGAAAGCGGTTAAAACCAACGCTCCCTTAATTAAAGAAATTGCCTGGGAACGGATAAAAGAAGAATTATTTAAACTGCTGGCCAGTAACTATCCGGCTGATGGAATCGTCTTGCTGGAACAAGCAAATTTGCTCCAATATATTTTGCCTGAACTGCGCCGGGGTATTGATCTTGACCAGCCGAAACATCATATTTCCACTGTGTGGCAGCATGGAATTGATTGTTTGCGCCACTGCCCGTCAAAAGACCCTTTGGTCCGGCTGGCAGCTCTGCTTCACGATGTCGGCAAACCAGTTGCCGCCGCCGGCAAAGGTGAAGAAAGGACCTTTTATAATCATGAAGTAATTGGCGGGAACATTGCCAAAAAAATCGGGAGACGACTGCGTCTATCAAAAAAGCAAATAGATAAATTATGGCGTCTGGTTCGGTGGCACCAATTTTCTCCTGATCCGGAATTAACCGATTCCGCAATCAGAAGGTTTATCCGCCGGGTTGGTAAAGACAATCTCCAGGATATTTTAGATATCCGGACTGGCGACCGACTAGGCAGCGGCGTTCCGGCTACCTCTTGGCGAACCGAATTATTCAAAGACCGCTTAAAAGAAGTTCAAAAACGGCCTTTTTCTGTAACCGATTTAAAAATCAACGGCCACGATGTAATGGAGGAATTAAATTTAGAACCCGGCCCCAAAATCGGCAAAATCCTAACCGCCTTATTTGATCAAGTTAAAGACGACAAAGACAAAAACAACCGCGGCTATTTAATCAGCCAACTGCCGAAGGTGGCAGAAGAATTAGGGATAAAATAAGTCAAAAAGTCAGCATCTTATGCGCTTGCCCGATAAGCATTATTCTTCCCTGCATAAGAATATCAATCAAAAACGGATCTTTTTTTTCTTTTCGGAACCGAAACTCCTCTTTTTCCATCACAGTATAGTTTATTTCTCTTTCTCTTCTTTTTTCTTCCGCTCTTACGATTACACCCAGCTCCGGTAAAACAACTTTCCCCACAACGAATAAGTCAATCTTTTTATCTTTTTCTGGCTTTAAATTTAAAGCTAACTGGCTGGACATAAAAGCAAATTTTATTTTCCCGACTTGGTGCCGTTTATCAATCAACTGCTTTCCCAACCCTTTGGTTTTTAAAACCAATGTTAAAATGTCTTCAAACAAATCATTATCCTTGTTCGCCCAATAAAACCGCTTGTTTGCCCGCCATTCACTATTTGCCACTCCGGCCTTGTCTAAATTATCCAGTTCTCTTCTGACCGAGTTTATTTTCTCTCCGGTCATTCGGGTCAACTGCCGGATGTAATACATTTCGCCCGGTAAATAAAACAACTCTTGGAGTAATTTTATCCTTGACCCTGATACTATGATTTTTTCTAAAGTATTAAGAGGTTTCATAATCAACTTTGCTCCCTGAGGGCAGGATTTCTATCCATATTTTACCACGTGCAAATTCAATTTCCGATCCCGAACTGTCAGTAAACTTAGTTCTTGCCTGCCGGCTTGATTTACTCCACTCGATTTCCTCAACTTGGCCGTTTTGGAATAACAAGCCCTCGCCACTGCCAATCGTGTCATAATAAAGGTGTTTTAAAGCATCAACCGGCCCCTCTTCATCAACAAACTGAACCACAATTGTTTTTGCTGACAACTGCTCTTGAACCAAGTAATCCATGTGCGGCTCACCGCCGTTGACTCTTAAATAATTATTGGCTTCTGGATCATACCGCCAATCGACTGCATAGGCGGAATAACCGGACCAAAAATTAAAGGAAATTTCAGATACCTCGCCTCGGTCAGCTAAATCTGCCTCGTCCTGGAATTTCCAGGAACTAAATCCGGTTTCCCAGTCATTATCCAAACCGCGCTCGGCCGCCTTTTCCCATAATCCCTGACTGTCACAATACATTGTGTGCTCAGTTGCCCGCGCCCCACCGGTCCGGGAAGTATATCGCCGGCATTGCGACACTCCCAAACCAAACTGATCCAGATCATTACCTTGTTCTACCCAGCCGTATCTTCTAATCTGCTCCAAGGTTTGAACCCGGGGGTCAGTCTGGCAAGGACCACTGCATTGACCGGCCGGATCACCAGCAAGACAGGTCGGACTGCAATGCGCTCCACCGACATGAACATATAAAGGGTATTCTCCGTATTCAGAAGCCCAATCAACAAAATAAGACCGGGCTGAACGAACTGGTCCGATTTCATATTTTTCAGGTGAAGCGGAAACAGCATCACAGTAAAACACCGCCATAAACCGAGTTACTCCGCCTTCAGCCACGGCTTCATAAATAACGTCTGCTCGTAATAAACCATGGTGGGGCCGGGAATCTTGGTGATTTTCTATCATTACCACCAACGGCCGTTTTTCTTCCCATGACTCTCCTTGGCCTTCCGGATATTTAATTCCATTAATCGGGCAGACAGCGGTCAACGGCCCGGAAAACTCCTGCGGCCCGGTCGGCAGATCTTCATCATTATCAACCTGGCCCGCCTGGGGACTCAGCAATCCCGAAACTGCTTTTGACTGGCTGAAAACCGCAAAAGAAATTCCTGTGCTTAAAAAATAAAGCCCAACTCCGATAATTATCAATTTTGTCTTATTCATTTTTTCTTTTTAGCTTGACTAACTGCTTTTTTTTCCTCTTCTGACAACTTAACTTCATTCTCGCTTATTATCTTAGTATACACTCTAGTTGTTTTCCGTCCATGCAGGCCGGTGATTACAAATCCCTGATCATGTCCGTCCATCACTGCCAGCGAAAAACTTTGATCCCCGCCGAGATCGGAAAAGGGATTAAATTTTACCAAGCTGATTTTCTGTAAAGCATATTTTTTCTCTTTAACTATCTCCGCCACTTCCTGTTTAATCTTATCTATTTCTTTCTCTTTAAGTTTTTCGCTTGTTAAAATTTGATCAAGCACTTCTTCTAAGTTACCGCCTTCTACTCGGTTAGTCAAGTTCTTAAATTTCTTGAAAGTCCGCCATATAAACCAAGTTAGCCCGATATTCCAGAAAAAAATAATCGGCAGGAAAAGATAATAATTCATTGTGATAATTCTACCGTCTATTAAATATGAAAGTCAAATATTAATCTAAATTGCAGTTGCCTTGCATTTTATACTTAGGTTGTGCTATATTTGGGCGATGTTATGTTCCCTGCCCTTGAAAGGGGGTGAAGTTATTAATTATGACATTTTATTGTGTTAAGTGCCGTGAAAAAAAAGAAGTTGATGACAATGCGGTAGAAAAAGGAACTGCAAAAAATGGGCGACCTTTTGTTCGAGCTACCTGTCCTGACTGCGGCACCAAGATGTTTAAGTTTGTTTCCGCAAACAATTAATGTATAATATTATAGGGTGGGAGTTAAGGGTTTAGTCCGCTCTCCGGTTTTAACCGGAGCATCGGACAGGAAAGTCCAGACTCAAGAAGGCAAGGAAGAGATAGGGCCACAGAGACGAGTCGGTCGATTATTCGACCGGGTGAAACGAGGCAACCCTCCCTTGAGCAATCTCAAGACGGCTAGAGCGCCTTCCTCGTTATAAGGCCAGGTAGAGAGCGTAGATAGATGAACCCTTTTTCGAGCCCAGCTCGGAAAACAGAATCTGGCTTACCACTCCCGCCCTTAATTTTCTTATTTTCAATCTGACTTCTTGGGCTTGAAAGGAGAAAATTCTAAAAAGATTACTTCCAAAGCTAAATAGATAGGAATCGACAAAATTGCCCCTCTAATTCCGGCCACTTCATAACCGACTGCTAAAGCCAATATCGTTACTAACGGATTAACCCCTAAAGACTTCTCAATCGTAACCGGAACCAAAATATTACTTTGTAATTGTTGAACTATAACTAACCAACCTGCTCCTAATAAACCGAGCAGAGGAGAAGTAATTAACCCGGCCAAACCGATTAAAATTGCCGAAAGAATCGGACCGACATAAACAATTATTTCAAGCAGGCCGGCAATGATTGACAGCGGCAGAGCGTATTTATAACCGATTATCCTTAACCCGACATAAGTTAACACCCCGATAACCACCATTAGGAATAATTGCGTTCTTACCCATCCTCCCAGTCTTTTCTCTAATCTATCTATTAACCTTTTTGCTTTCTCCTGCTTCTCGTTTTTAAATAAAAAAGACAGGTGCTTATCAAGATTTTTCCGTTCCAGCAAAAGATAAAAAGTAATGAACAAAATCGTTAAAACAGACACCAAGTTGTTAGCAAAAGCAAGTATCATTTTAATAATCTGGGTCGGCAGCCCCCCCAACTCCTGCAGTTCTGATCCCAAATCAATAACTGTAAACCCCATAACAGTTAATTTCCCCTCCAATTCCAATAATGTATTTACCAAGCTGTCGGTCTGGTCGACCAAAGCCGGAACCAGTCCGGCAATCGACGCTCCAAAAATCCCGATAATGATCAGGTAGATAATTAAAATTCCCGCTATCCGATGAATTTTAAACTTCTCCATTCTTTCAATGGTCGGATTTAAAGCTCCCATTAAAATAATTGATACAAATAAGGCTAATAAAATCTCCCGAATTTCGTAAAGAAACCACAACCCAATCAAGAAAAATACTCCAAAAATTATGGTTTTGTGTGAGATGTCAATTTTTTTGCTTTGGTTTTTAGTCATTATTTTCACTATAACATTGATTTATTAAATTTTCCATTTCTAATTTCCAACTGGAAGAAGTAGTGTCAAACCAAAAAATCTCGCTGTCGCGTTTAAACCAGGATAACTGCCGACGAGCATAACCATGCTCATTGAATTTCCAACGTCGCACAATATCTCCGATAGGGGATTGACCTTTAAAAAATTGTTCAAATTCTTTATACCCAAAAGTGTTAAATCCCGGATCGTCCCAGTTATATCCCTGATCTAATAATGATTTTATCTCGGTTAATAATCCCTGCTCTATTCTCTTCTCTACTCTTTGATCAATTTTTTTGTATATCACTTTTTTAGGCGCTCTAAGCCCGATCTTCAACACCTCAGCCTTTGCCTCCAAACCTCTTCGATGATTCGAATCATTAAAGTGTTCATTTTTCCTGGCTCTAGCTATTTCAATTTTTCTGATCAACCGATGGGGATTGTGCCGATCAGACCGATTTAGTTGTTCATAAACATCAGCAGACAGGTGCTTTAATTTTTTTTGAATTCTTTTTAAGGGCCACTGATTCAGCTTTTTTCTTAACTTTTTATCAGGCGGGATCCCGATGGTGTCTATTCCCTTGATTAGGCCATGGATATAAAAACCGGTCCCGCCGACAATAATCGGTAATTTATTTTTTTTATCTAAATATCCAATTACTTGCTTAGCCGCCTTAATCCAATCCGCTACTGTTATCTGCTGGTCAGGGGTTGCCATATCCAACAGCCAAATTGGAATGCCTTCAACCTGATAATACCCGGCATCAAATTTATTTATTGTAAATTGTAAATTGTAAATTGATGAATTTCCAATGTCTTTTCCGGTTCCGATATCCATACCTTTATACACTTGTCTAGAATCAGCAGAAATTATTTCTCCGTCTAACAGCTTCGCCAATTCTATCCCGGTTGAGGTCTTCCCAATTGCAGTTGGTCCGCAAACAACCAATAGATTTTTGTCCATTTTATTTTGTAAGGACAATCTTAGGATTGTCCTTAGACTTTAAATTCAATAATATCTCCATCTTGAACAAGATAGTCCTTCCCTTCTAATCTTAACCTGCCTACCTCCTGCGCCTCTTTCCAGCCGTTATTATCAATAAAATCTTGAAAAGAAACTGCTTCTGCTTTGATAAAATTTTCAGCAAAATCGGAATGAACCAGGCCGGCGGCTTGAATCGCATTTGACCCTTTTTCTATCGGCCAGGCCCGGGTTTCTTTCCCGCCCTTAATCGTATAAAAAGTAATTAAATTAAGTAATTTATATGCTTGGCTGATAATCTTATCCAAAGTTGATTGATATTTTTGATCATCTAAAAAGTCTTTTCTTTCTTGTTTAGACAACTGCTGCAGATCGGCTTCAAATTTGGCAGAAGTAATTATCGGCTTAAGTTGTTTATATTCCTGCTTTTTTTTAGCGTAATCAGCTTCTTCAGCAACATTAATTACAATCATCATCGGTTTATTCGTCAGTAAAAAAAAATCTTTAACCGCTACCTGCTCCTCGGCAGAGAGGTCAACATTTTTAGCCAATCCCCCTTTTTCTAAGGCCGGAATCATTTTTTCAGCTGTTTTCATTTTTAATTTTTCTTGGTCAGAATTAGCTTTTTTGTTTTTTATTTTATTTAGAGTTTCTAAGTCTTTTAAAATCAACTCTGCTTTTAAAGTTTCCAAATCTTCTTTTGGATTAACTGCGCCGGCCTCAGCCACCTCCGGACTTTCAAAGTCCCGAAGTAAGAAAAGAACGGCATCCACCTCCCTGATGTGAGACAAAAACTTGTTTCCTAAACCCGCCCCCTGGTGGGCATCTTCCACCAGCCCGGCAATATCAACAAATTCAAAGGCGGACGGAATTACTTTTTTCGGGTCGACAATCGAGGCGATTTTTTCTAATCTCTGGTCCGGAACTTCTACTACTCCGGTATTAGGATCAATAGTGCAAAACGGATATTTTTCAGCTTTGGCCACCTGCCGCCCCAGCAGAGCGTTAAATAAAGTCGACTTTCCGGCATTAGGCAGTCCAAC
>CAZDJQ010000023.1:0-12920 GCA_964505765.1 uncultured Gammaproteobacteria bacterium
TGGCTTTTTTGGAAGGAGAAGTAGCCAAAACAGAAGAGTATTTAGATGTTTTGTCAACCACGGTTAAAAAATTATCGGAAAAACAAAAATCTTTATTAGCGGCGCGGTCAGGGCAGTTTACTACCAGCGTTGGCAATGTGCCGATAAGTACAATTTCTTGTTCCGGACCGTCGGGAAGCCCAAGTTATTGCAACCCCGGCGGCGGTAATTGGTTTGCGGCATTTTCATTTGGCGGTTGGACCCATCGAAAGGGGATGAGTCAATACGGAGCGAAAGGACGGGCAGAAGACGGACAGAATTATAAAGATATTTTAAAGGCTTATTACGGCAAGGAACCGGTAAGCAAGGATACCGGCGGGACAATTTCAGTGGCGGGTTATGAACCTTTGGAATTTGAAAGTTATTATCTTATGGGAATCGCGGAAATGCCGTCAAGCTGGCCGATGGAGGCGTTAAAAGCGCAAGCAATTGCTGCTAGAACTTATGCTTTTCGTTATAAAGTTGACGGAAAGACAATTTGCACTACCCAGTCTTGTCAAGTTTTTAACAATAATAAAGCGGCTACCGTAGCAAATGATTCTGGACATGCTTGGCATCAAGCGGTTGAAGCGACTCGGGGGGAAGTGATTGAAGATGTAATTACCTATTATTCGTCAACTGCCGGCGGCTATTTAACCTATCCAAGCGGACATTGGGATACGGTTTGTGGAGATAATGGCTGTTGGCCGGATCAGGCCTGGGAAGTCAAAGCAAACTCTCCTTGGTTTTATAGTTCTTGGTATCGGGACGGGTTTAGGAAAGATTCCCCTTCTTGTAATCGGAGTCATCCTTGGCTGAATGAAAAAGAAATGGCGGATATTTTAAATGCCTGGCTGGTATTGGACAAACAAGGGAATGATGAGAGAATTTTGCCGGAAACAATTAACTCCTGCTCGATTGGCGGGGTTTCCGGAGATCCCTATTCTAAAGAGGATTTAAAGAATAAGGCAGACGAAAACGGTGGGGCCTTTACCAGTATTAGTTCTGTTGATGTGAGTTATAGCAGTGGTGGAAATACGGCTACGGTTAGCTTTAAAACTAACCGGGGAACAGTAAATATTTCCGGGTCAGAATTTAAGCAGGCGTTTAATTTAAGGGCGCCGGGTTATATTGCTATTCGTTCACCTTTATTTAATATTGAAAAGAATTAGTAGGGACAATCCTAGGATTGTCCCTACAAGTTATTTTTTAATTATTTCTTCAAACTCTTTCCGTTCCAGTGTTTCTTTTTCCAATAATTTTTCAGCAATTTTGTCTAATTTTTTACGGTGTTTTTTTAAGTATTTTTGCGCTTTTTTATAGGATTTTTCAATAAATTGTTTGATTTCTGCGTCTACCTGGGCTCGGGTCTCGGGAGAAATATCTTCAGGGTGGGAATAGCTTTGCCCCCATTCTGTGGTTTCAACTCGGGGACCGAAATAAAGCGGGCCCAAATTGCTCATCCCTAATTCAATTACCATTTTGCGGGCAATTTGAGTGGCGTGTTTAATGTCTTGAGCTGCACCCGAGGTCATTTCATTAAAAACCAATTCTTCGGCTGCCCGTCCCCCCATTAAAGTTGTAACTCGGGATAAAAGGCGGGTTTTGTCTTCATGGACCCGGTCCCTTTCCGGCGGCATTAAAGTAAACCCTAGCGCCATCCCACGGGAAACAATTGAAATTTTTTCCACCGGGTCGGTTTTTTCTGAAAAATAACTGACAAGAGCATGGCCGGCTTCGTGATAAGCGGAGATTTTTTTCTCTTCTTCAGTGACCAATCTTTTCTTTTCCGGACCAAGCTTAACTTTGATGGAGGCTTCTTCTAGTTCTGAGTTGCTGATTTTATTTTTATTTCTTCTGGCCGCTAATATTGCTGCTTCATTAAGCATATTTTCTAAATCAGCTCCGGAAAAGCCGACCGTTCTTCTGGCTAATTTTTGCCAAGAAACTTCCGAGCCAAAAGGTTTCCCCTGAGAATGAAGTTCTAAAATCTTTTCTCTTTCTTGCAAATCGGGCATACTTAACATAATTCGGCGGTCGAATCGACCCGGTCTGGTTAAAGCCGGATCAAGAATGTCCGGACGGTTTGTTGCGGCAAGAATAACAATTGTTTCGTTTGGCTCCAATCCGTCCATTTCAACTAGGAGCTGGTTTAAAGTCTGCTCCCTTTCCCCATGACCTTGACCCATGGCCCCGCCGCCTCGAATTCCGCCGATGGCGTCGATTTCATCAATAAATATAATTGCTTTTTGAGCTTTTTGGGCAGTTTCAAATAAATCACGAACACGGGAGTTATGTAATAAAACTGGAATTTCGCCACCAAAAAAAGCTTCGTTTTCAATCCCGCATAAATCATAAACATAACCCTCATAAGGTTTCTTTTCTAGTTTTCTGACACGACATTTCTTGAATTGCGGATATTGATATTCTTTGTCTTTTAGAAAAGGATTACTTGTTTTGCCGATAATTATTTTCCAAGACTCGGTCTTGGGTAATGGTTTTTTGTTAATAACACGTCCTGCTTCAATAATTTCATGTTTTATCCCAACTTTTATTCCATGCATTGAACAAAGCCAAGACAATTCTTTGATTAACTGATGGCTTACGGAGCAGGCGGTTAACTTTCCTGTTTTCGTTGTATATCCATCGCCATTTGTATAGCCTTTTAAATAAGCTAAGAAATATTTTTTAGGCAGATCCCAAATGAAATTTGGAACATGTTTGCTGTGGCTGCCGTTGCCACAGTGCTTATCGAAAAATCGGCCTAGATGAGCAGAATAATATATTACTTTAGTACTGTTAGTCTTAGTTTTCACTATGGTTGGTACTTTTATTCCAAAGACTTTTTCAATCAGCTCTTTTGTGCGATTGATGAGCTTTTTCTCGTGTGAGCCAAAAGTAAATTCTAAGTTTCTTGTTCCTCGACCTTCAGCAGTGTAAAGACCAAATAGCTCCATTAACTCTGGACAAACTTTTACGCTATCTGGGAGTTCTAACTTAACTGTTTTTTTAGAAACGTCTCGAGGCAAATGTTTTCCGCTTTGCCAGTTACTGATTGTCATTTGAGACACACCAACTTTTTCAGCTAATTGGGTTTGGCTTAGATTATCAGGATTTTGTCTGACGTATTCATATTTATCCCAAATTTCTTGATCATCGTTCCAAACATCTAAAGAAATTGGTTCATATTCAGGGAATTGATGCTGTTTTATATTGTGTTTAGTTTTCCCATCTTTTTCATCCCAATATCGAGTGTTCATTGGTAAGTTAACTAAAACATCGCCTTTTTTTATTTCAGAAACTTCTTTAGGAACTATCCAGCCTTGTTCACGGACAAAAACACTGTGATTACCAGTTGTCCTGATTGCCCCCCCCAAAAAGTGGATTTCAAATATTTCTTCGACTTTATGGCGATAAACGCCAGTTATTGATTGCCAGCAACTGTGATCAAAAACAGCCTTTTCTGTTTTATTTGATTTTGTTCCCCAAAATTTATTTTTGGCCTTTTCAAATCCCAGTGCTTTAACACCATCTACTTTTTTAATTTTGTCTGTTTCGTTTTGTTGATAAAATTCATCAACGAATTCTTTAATTGGTAGTAATTTATTATTTTTATTATCTTTAATTAGAATCGGAGTATCTCCTGTAACAGAGGCGCCGATGCCGACTAACATTTCCATAAATTCCGACCCGGCCATATGTAAAAAAGGCACTTTGGCTTCACCGGCAACTGCCCGGGCCATTAAAGTTTTTCCGGTTCCGCTCGGGCCGACCAGCAAAACGCCTTTTGGGGTTCTTGCTCCCATTTTCTCGTATTTTTTGGGGTTCTTGAGAAAATCAACCACTTCTTTTAATTCTTCCTTTGCCTCATTTAATCCGGCAACATCATTAAAAGTGGCTTTGCCGTTTTTCTTAAAATATTTGGCTTTGGATTTGCCGAATGAAAAAATTCCGGATTGAGCTTTTGAGGCATTTTTATAAATAAACCAAAGAAAAGCTCCGGTTAGAAGAATTGGGCCGATGCCGGCAATAATATTGCCGATTGTTTTAGTTAAGTCTTGATTGTCTACCTGAATATCGACACTAGTCGGATCAATATCTGCACTTTGTAAAATTTCAGAAAAGCTGATATTTGTTTCTTTTTGGGTGTAAACAAGTTGGTTGTTTTTTAATTGCAGTTGAACGTTGTTGTCGGTCACTGTTATCTCTTCGACTTCGTCTTGTTTTATTTTTTCTAAAGCCGAGGATAAAGAAATTTCTTCCTGTCCGGGTTGGCCGGAAAGACTAAATCCAAAGGAAGCCAGGTAAAGAACGGCAAAAGCAATTAATACCCAACGAATAATTTTGTTGCTCTTTTTTTGCTTTTTCTTTTTTTTGTTCTTGATTTTGTTTATTCGTTTTTTTAGGTTTAACATGCTCCTAAGTATAACATATACCTGGGAAAGTTAAATAAAAGCTAAGTTCCGGCGCCAACAAGTAATAGAATCTGTCAACTATCTGTTACGATCGTAATGGATAGTTGACGGGTGGCGCAAAATAGAGAGTTTATTAAAAAATCATATCCTTCTTGTTAAAAAAATTAGCTTGGGTATAATAAGGCAAATGGCTGAAATCTACCGGCAAAAACCGCCAGCAAGAGGCGATCTTAAAAAGGAAGAAAAATTACAAAAAGAATCCAGGCCGAATAAGTATCGCCAAAAAGTGGATCAAATTACCGGCAAATCCGGTCATCCTTTTTCCGCTTTTCTGCCTCGCCCCAAACATTTGAGCTTTGAAGGGCAATATGATAACGAAGAAATAATATTGCTGCTGAGAAAACATTTGATTACCCAAATAAATTGGGTGTTAGCCATTATAGCAATGATTTTGGCACCGCTGGTTTTGATGGGTTTCCCGTTGATTGATTTCTTGCCGTCGCGGTTTCAATTTGTGGTTATTTTAATGTGGTATCTTTTGGTTTTTGCCTTTTTTCTGGAAAGTTTTTTAGGCTGGTATTTTCATGTTTTTATTCTTACTGATAAACGGGTGGTTGATATTGATTTCTACAATTTGATTTATAGAGAAGTTTCAGTCGCCTCAATTGAAAAAATTGAAGACGTAACAGTAAAAGTAGGCGGGGTGATTCAAACCATTTTTGATTTTGGGATAGTGGTTATTCAAACCGCCGCTCAAATGTCTCAACTTGAATTTGAGTATGTTCCTCAGCCGGGGAAAGTCTCTGAAGTTTTAAAACAGTTGATTCTAGAAAAAAAGAAAAGGAGAAAAAGCAATGAATAACGATTTAATTGATATTCTTTTAAATATTTCGATTTGGTCGGTAGTAAAGATATTTATACTGGTCGCCTTGGCGATTTATTTGGTTTTTGCAGTTGTAGTTATTCGGCAAGTTAATACGATGACCAAGGTGGTTTCCGGCGAGTTGGATATTCCGTTAAAAATACTGTCTTGGTTTCATTTATTAATCACTCTTATTGTAATTAGTTTGGCGGTTATTGTTTTGTAGATTTTTTTAAGTCTTTGGTTTTTATTCGGTAATCATGAGACAGCTGCTGCCAAGAGGTTTTGGTTTTCCCGGCCAACTGAACAGTTTTTGGAACTAGCCGGCCGTTTATAATTTCAGCTTTCCAGATTTTCAACCGTTTCTTTTTGTCTTTAATTTTTACATAAGTATATGCGCCCGGCCAGGGGTTAAAAGCAAGAATTTTATTTTTAATTTTCTCAGGCGGAGCCCGCCAGTCAATTTTTGCTTCTTGTTTATCAATTTTTTCAGCGTAGCTGGCTTTGGAATTATCTTGAGGAGTCATTTCCCAAAATGTTAGTTTGTCTTTAACCAATTTTTGTTGTAAAAGTTCAATTAACCGCTTGGAGCCGATGTCAAATAATCTTTGGGTTAGTTCGCCTGCTGTTTCCTGATCTTGAATTTTCACCTCGATTTGATCAATCATCGGGCCGGCATCAAGTTCCGAAACGATTTTAAATAAACTAATTCCGGTTTTTTTGTCTCCGGCTTGGATCGCCCGGATAACCGGAGCCGCCCCCCGCCACTTTGGTAAAAGAGAAGGGTGGAGGTTGATCAATGGACCGGCCCATTCCAGCCAAGTTTGGGGGATAAGATTGCCGTAGATTGCCACTATTCCTAAAACCGGAGAATTCTCCAGTCTTTTTTTGGTATTTTTAAGCGTTTCTTGGTCTAGTTCTTGACATTTACAAACAGTAAGTTCTTTTTGCCGGCAATATTCGGCAATCGGAGTAGATTGAACTTTCTGCCCTCGTCCAGCCGGTCGATCAGGTTGGGTAAAAACAGCCTTTATCGGTAGATTTGAGCTAAAAAGTTTTTCTAAAACTAAAATTGATTGTTCGCATGAGCCAAAATAAACAAGCGGCCCGGTTATTGGTTTTTTCTTTGAGTTCGGCGTGTATTTTTTTATTAATTTTTTCGCTGTTTTTAGGGACTTATTTTTGTTTTCCGG
Organism: uncultured Gammaproteobacteria bacterium; assembly: GCA_964505765.1. Classification (GTDB taxonomy): domain Bacteria; phylum Patescibacteriota; class Microgenomatia; order UBA12405; family JAHJSD01; genus CAZDJQ01. The sequence goes on from CAZDJQ010000023.1 coordinate 6,489, forward strand.
GTTTCTGATTAATCCGGTCGGTCCAATAAAATTAGCGGGTTGGACCAGCAAATCTTTTGGTCCGGCTAACTCTTCCAGCTGGGTGTTTTCTTTTCTGTCCCGGCCTAAAATTATCTGGGTTTTCTGGTCCCAAAAATGCCGCCCGATTTTTATTAATTCCGTATCTTTAACTTTTGCGTCTGGCTTTTTCTCTAGTAAATTAAATAATTTATCACCAAATTCTTTTTCAGTCAGCATACAACCGCCGGCCGGCTGAGGATAATTTAAATTAATTTTCTCTGCAAATTTCAGCTGCTTCTTCCGCCCCCGGCCTTGAATCCCTAGAAGCTTATCTCTATTGACGAATCCGGCTTTTTCCAAAGCAGTAGGTGATAGTTTTTCAGCTGATAATGGTCGTAAAAGTTTATTTTTTAATCCTGATTGTTCAGCAATTATTTTCATCGCTCTTTTATTTTGAGAAAATGGGCGTTGGCCCAATACCTCTCCGGTGGCGATAAAATCATAATCTTTTTCTTCCATAATTTGTTTGGCTTTTTTAAGCATCAGAATGTGGCAGTCAATACAGGGATTAGCGGCTCCGCCGAAACCGTGGTCAGGATCTTTGATTATCTCGACTAATTCCGGCCCAATATCAACTACTTGATAATTAATATTCAGCTGGTCGGCAGCTTGAATTCCTTTTCCCGGGCTGAAAAAAGGACTTTTAAAAATTAGACCGGTTACTTTTATATTCTGGTTTTTTAACAGCCAGGCGGCTAAAGATGAATCTAGGCCGCCGGAAAGCAATACCAGCGCTTTTTTAGGCATATTTTGATTATATCAAAGAAAAAAGAAGAAAGATGTGTTGCGGGGCCAGGAGTCGAACCTGGTCTGTGAGGTTATGGGCCTCACGTGCTGCCGTACACTACCCCGCGCTGTATACAATATTCTATCTAATTCCTACTTAAAGTCAAATTTGGGAAGACAATTGATTAAAACCGCCAGGTATATTAGAATATAAGGGAAATCTTAGGGCCCGTGGCTCAGTTGGCTAGAGCACCTGATTTGCATTCAGGAGGTCAGCGGTTCGAATCCGCTCGGGTCCACCGCGTACCACGTTGGGTACACGGCAGGGTAGCTCAGGTGGTTAGAGCGTCGGAATCATAACCCGGAGGTCGAGGGTTCGAGCCCCTCCCCTGCCACTTTATTAGTTGAAGAAGAGCAGAAACCACTGCTTATATGTTGGCAAAGAGGAAATTTTTTCAGATTTAATTTGATTTTGTTCATTCTCCGGAAGCAAAGGTAAGATTAAAACTTTTTCATCAGGGCCAATTAAACCCAGATTTTCACGAGCCGCTCTTTTGATAAATTCGTCGCTGTGATAATAGTCTCGCTTTTTTTCTAAGTTTAACTTTTCTTGAGATAATTGGCTGATTTGGGTTTCCAACTTCTTTATTCCTTGCCGGCTCCGGTGCCATAGTTGAAGTTTTGAACTGAGATGACTAACGGTTAAAATGATCGGAATGATAATAAAAACTATTTTTTTTACCATGTTTTTCCTCTTGTTTGCCATCCGAGTCTGTGATATTATAAGTTAATTATGGCTACTGATTTAAGCATGCAAAACGCAATTGAAAAATTTGTTTCACATTTGGAATCCCTAGACCGTTCCAGTAACACGATTGTAGCATATAAAGGCGACTTGTCTCAGTTTTCTGATTTTCTAGCTGATCAGGGAATTACCGAGGTTGATCAAGTAGGGACGGATAATATTAAGGATTTTAAACAACACTTAAAAGAAAATCGAGATTATACGGCAAAAACAGTTTCCAGAAAGCTCAACTCCGTCAAGAGCTTTTTCCGCTTTTTAGTTGAGGAGGGAATAGTGGACAAAGATTATTCCCGTCCGGTGAAACATCCGAAAATAGAAAATGATCTGCCCCGGGTGCTTAAACCCTTAGAATTTCGGGCCTTACGAGATGTCTGCCGTCATGATAAACGGACTTTGGCAATTGTTGAGCTTATGCTTCAGGCCGGTCTGAGAATTAGTGAAGTTGCTAATTTGAGAGTTGATGACATTAAAAAAGATAAATTAATTGTTCAGGCTTATGAAAGCCATGGGAAAAGAGAAATTCCTTTGAATCGATCGGCGAAAGAGGCAATAGAAGATTATTTGGAAGAGAGATACCCGACTAAAAAAGACTATCTGTTCGTGACTAAAAGCGGACGGCAATTATTGGTCAGAAATATCCGAAGCATTATTAACCGTTTTTTTGAAAAAGCAGGGTTGGAAGATGTCAAAGTAAATGATTTAAGAAATACTTTTATTGTTGAACAATTATCCGCCGGTGTGCCTTTGGACGTAGTGGCGAAAATAGTCGGCCACAAACGGATTTCGACAACAGAAAGGTATTTAAAATTAGTTGATCAACCTCAAGAAGAAGATATTGACCTAAAAGAGCTCTAAATTTGACTTCGTTCTTTTATTTCTTGGACAACCGCTTCTACCGGTTTCCCGTATTTCAGCAGACTTAAGCGCTTAATTTTTTCAGCCAGTTCGGGATTCCGCCTGGCATGATCTTTTTTTAAATCTTTAGTGGTATCCATGGAAAAAGGTTTGACCGGTTCTGAATCTATAATGGTTTTTACGTAGGCGTGGAACCGCTCAATATTCAACAGGTCTTGTTCGTTGAATGTCGGCTGGAATTCGCGGGCAAGGTAGTTGGCATCAGAAACTCCGACTCGGAAGGCTAAAATTGTTCCCACGTTGCCAAAGACCGCATTTTTAACTTCGTCCTCCATTTGGCTGATAAACTGATTGGCGACAGTTAAGTTGAGATGGTATTTTCTGGCCTCGGATAATATTTGAGCGAAATCAGGAGTGGCGAAATTTTGAAATTCATCAACATAAAAATAGAAGTCCGGCCGTTGACTTTCAGGAACATCTTGCCGGCTCATTGCCGCCATTAAAATCCGCGGGATTAAAACCAGACCGAGGAAGGAAGAATTTTCTTCGCCGATTCTTCCCTTAGCTAAATTGATAATTAGGATTTTCCCCTCGTCCATAACCGTGCGGAAATTAAAAGCCGATTTGGATTGGCCGATAATGTTTCGAATCATTTTATTGGTTACGAATCGGCCGAATTTAGAGACAATGTAGTCTAAAACTTCGGATTTATGGAAATCAGAAGTATGGGCAATTTGTTCCGTCCAGTATTCTCTGACTACAGAATCCTGGACTCGGGGTAAAATCTTTTTTAAATAGGGCCCGCCGGGATTTTGCAGAATTTTAACTACTTCCATGAAGGTTGCCCCGGGGACGCTCATGGCGGTCAACATGGCATTTCTTACCGCGTGTTCAAATCGGGGGCCGACGATCCCGGTTTTGTAAGGGTCATAAAGTTTATACATTAAATTGATGACGGCAGTAGCGACAAAGTGTTTTTGTTCATCAGTTTCCGCTTCCAAGAGATTCAGCCCCATAGGATAATCTGTCTCCGACGGGTCAAAATAAATTACATCATCAGCTCTTTCCGGCGGAATATATTCCAAAATTTCTTCGGCAAGATCGTGGGGATCAAGCAAACAAACCCCTTTACCGTCTTTAATATCCTGAATAATCATCTCTTTCATCAGTTCGGTTTTCCCGACTCCGGTTTTTCCGATAATATATATATGCCGGCGGCGGTCGTCTTCTTTAATAAAAACAGGCTTATTAACCCCGCGGTAATAACTTTGACCTAAATAAAGACCGGATTCCGGCAAACTTGGAGGCGGAGGAGCCGGTTTGGCTTTTAACCAATCGATGTTCGGAGCCTCAATTGATTTATTCGGGAAATGGAATAGGGAAGCAAGCTCTTCGGTGTTGAGGATTGTTTTCCCAAACAGCCAATAAATCGGTTGGTAGCGATAAATAAAATCGATCATAAACGAGTGTGCAAATCGAATTTTTTTAGTCCCCAACCGATTCCATTCAGAGTTAAATTGGGCAAAAGCGGATTGAATATTATTCAGCCTGGCTTTAGCTATTTCTTTGGTCGGAGCGCAAACAACTAATCGAATGGAAGTTTCAAAACCCGGTTTTGAGCATTTGTTGTCAATCGCCTCTAATGTTTGAGCGTCAACTTTGAACTTTGCTTCCTCAGGATCAGCTTCTTGTTTTTTAATCTGGCTTATATATGAATTTCCGGCTTTCTGCCAATTGTCGTCGGCCGGGGAGATTAAAATTTGAACGGCCGCCCCTTCAGTTTTTTCCAGCTTGCCCATAGCGGAAGTAATTGCCGACAAAGGATCAGTAGGAAGATCCTTATAGGTTTTAATTGGATAAAAAGGATCTTTTTTTAAAGTAAGCCATTTATAGGCAACTTTTCCGTCTTTGGAAAAAATCTTATATTCTTGACTTTGTTTAATCTCGGCGTTGGGATAACCGCCGTGGATTTGACGTTCAATTAGTTGTTTCAGGTCCTTGGGGCAGCTGATAAAAAATTTGATTTTTCCTTCGGTGCTGACAATTTCTAATGAAATGTGCGGTTGTGTTTTAAGAAATCCAAATTTACCGGACTTTTTTATTGAATATAACGAAGCTAAAATCTGTTCCATCGCGTCAATTTTTATTTCGTTTTCTCGGGGAACAGAAATTTTAAAAAGAATGTAGTCGAGTGCTTTTTCCTCTCGATTTCGCCAGCGCCACCAGACAATAAATCCATAGACTAACAAGCCTAAGCCGACTAAGACAATTAAAAAGACAAAAAAAACCAAGGTGTAGTAAGTAATAGTATTAATTAGTTGAGTGATTGCTTGATCGATCATTTTGCGTTTGTTGGAGGATGACTCCTTGTGGGTCCATTTTAATTAATTTTAAACAAGTTTCGGCCAACCAACGGATAGCATCATCCACTTTTTGTTTTAATCCATATGCGAGTTCGTTTTGATCCAAGGGTAAAGTTATTTTCTGCTGTTTGGCAGAGGGGGCGGTAACTAAAACTTGTCCGGTGGAATCATCTTTAACCGGTTTAGATAAATAAATTTCTTTTTTTTCTACTTTTTCCAACAAAGAGTCAAGCTCTTTTGAGGGCTGAATTTCAAGTGACTGTTTTTTTAGTTCTCCGCTTTTGTCAATCTCCAATCGCTCTTTTTTAAACATTTGTTTCAGTATAACACAGATTCATCGGAAGGAGGACTGCCAACAAGATTTTAATCAAAGTCAGCTGTTTTTCAGATACTTATATAAAAATAAAGAAGAAAAAACAGTAGTCAAGCCTTCGGTGGCAACCGTGATCCAGGCGGCGGCTTTAATTCCGTATTGAGGAATAAAATACAAGTTTAAAACCAAATTGAAAAATAAAGCAAGAATTCCAATTTTTAAAGAAGTTTTTTGTTTGTTCATTGCGACCAAACTAAAGCCGGTTAAGTGATTGACGTAAGCAAAAACCAAGGCCAAGCTTAAAATTTTCAGGACATTTATTGAGGCAAGAAACTGGCTTCCGCCGATAAGAGTAATTACTTTAGGAGCGGAAAAAAAAGTTAGGGGGATTAGGGCGGATAAACCCAGAAAACTTAATTTGATTCCGGTTTTTAAGACTTGGTTAAAATTTTGTTTTTTAGCCAGCAGGGGAAAGAGAGTATTGTTTAAAAAGTAAGCCGGCAAGACTAAGTTGCTGTAAACTTTGTAAGCCAAGCCGTAAAAGCCGACTTGCTGTTCTCCCAGAAACTGTTGAATAATAAAAGAATCAATTGCCTGGTCATAAGCAGTGGAAAGAATTAACAGCGTCCCCAGCGGCAGTGATTGGATAAAAAGCTGTTTAGCTAAATTTTTTTCCGGGGCCCAAGTTAAGGAGATTAGTTTTTTGCTGAAAAAATAAGCGATAAAACCGGCAATAATGTGAGTGATAATCCAGCTGATTAAAGGAGCAAACAAGCGATAGTTTAGTTTAAGGAAAAGAAAAGTTAAGCTTAAAAAAACCAAACTGCTGACGATATTGATTACCGCCCTTCGGTCCATTTTTAATAAGCTTTGGAAGATTACATTAAAAGAGGTTTCAACAATTAAACAGAAGACTAAAATCAGGCTGATTAGCCCAAGTTGCTGAATATTTTTAAAAATTGGAGAAATTAGGATAAAGGCGGTGCCGGCTCCGATTGTAATTCCGGCCAGGATAAATCTTAAGACAAGTAAAGAAGAGAATAATTTAGATTTCTTTTTGGTAGTTGAGAACTCTCGAACGCCGATGATTTCCGTTCCCCAATTGCCCATAGCAACCAAAAAAGTGGTTAAAGCCATTATTAAGGTATATTGGCCGTAGCCGGATGGGCCGAGATGGCGAGTCAGCAAAGAGGCGGTGATTACGGAACTGGCAAGCTGAATCGCTTTAGCAACCAATTGAACCCCGGAATTATAGATTATTTTTTTCAGCATCAAGTTTATTATAATGGATTAATGTTTTTAATTGATTG
>CAZDJQ010000024.1:0-2025 GCA_964505765.1 uncultured Gammaproteobacteria bacterium
GACCGGACTTTCTCAGTTTAAGTTCAAATGCCTCTTCAACTCCGGGAACCGACTCAATAATCTTCAAAATTTTATTTTCAACTTCTTTACCCGGGCTGACATCCATCAAACCCAGAATTCCTTGTTTAAATGTCTCCACTCCTATTTTCAAGATCAACCCGGAGACCAAAATAGTTACCAACCCTTCCACGTAAGGGATCCTGTTTATTGTTGCCAATGTGCCTAAAAATACTGCGCTGGAACTGAAGATGTGAGTTTGATTTTCCTTTCCTAAAGAAACTAAACTTTCAGAATTAATTTCCCTGCCCACTTTCATTTCATATCGTCCAAAAAAGAACAAAAAAACTGCGTCAACTGCTGATATTCCCAACGCCAAAAAGGGAAACTCAATTGTTGTTAATTCTGTTAAACGTGAAAAACCCTCAACCACCATTTGGCTGAAAGCATAAAAAATTAACAGCGAAATAAAAACTGTTGCAATATTTTCTGCTTTATAGTAGCCGTAGGGAAATTTTTCGTCCGGTTTTTTCTGAGCAATTTTAAGACCGGACCAAGAAGCAAAAATGGTTAATAAATCAAAAATACTATGCAAAGCATCGGAAATTAAAACAACACTGCCGGAAAGTAACCCAATAACCACCTTAGATAGGGCTAAAAACCCTTCTAACCCAGCTGCTATTTCCGTTAAACGCTGACCTTTTTTTAACTTATTTTTCATCATTAGTAGAATCTGTCCCTTGGCGGCGGCGGATTAATTGACTGCCGCATTCTGGGCATACTTGCTGATAGCAGGGTTTCCCCGGCTGATGAGCTTCTTGATAATCACATTTTGGATTAGGACAACCGCAATATCCTCCCGGTCCTGCTTGTAAAGGACCGCCTTTTCTGCCTCTGCCGCCCCCTCTTGGGCCACCTCTCCCTCTTCCATTTGCCATTTGAACTTCACCCCCCTTCACTTGAATCGCTTTCCCTGTAACCAAAGCTTTTGCAATTTTTTTTCTAGCCGAAGATAAAATTCGTTGAAGTGTGCTTTGGGAAACATTCATTTTTCCGGCCGCCTTTTCTTGTCCGTCTCCGCTGAAATCAACAAGCCGCACTGCCTCCAACTCATCAATTGTTAATCTCACTTCTTTTAAATCAGTCAAAGGAATACCCATTGGTTTAAAATAAGTTGCTTCGGGCATAAATTTTACTCGTCTCGGACTCTTAGGTCTTGCCATATTATGAATATATACCCAAAACCAATAAAAGTCAAGGTATCAAAAACATAAGGGGATAAAAGTAGGGACAGGTCGCGACCTGTCCCTACTTTGGTAACAACATTTTGGTATGATCGTTTTTTGTAGGGAACGCAGATCTGCGTTCCCTACGTCATCGGAATTAATAATAACTATTCCATGCACACGATTTGGCATAATAATATATTCTAGTTTTCGTAGGGACAATCCTAGGATTGTCCCTACATACGCTGGTAAAAAGAACAACTTACATTTAACAGAGGGTCGATTTTCAACTCTTTTCCAATTCTTTTATTTCTTCCAAAAGCTGTTGAGGAGTATTGACAATCTCATAAACTTGGAGTTCTTCTGGCCGAAGCTTCATATTCTTCCCAAAAGCTTCAGTAATATCATGCCACCATTGGCCGAAAAGAATCAACGGCTTGTGATGGCCAAAGAAAAGTCTGGCTAACCCCCAGGCCATACCGAATTCTGAAATAGTTCCGGTTCCGCCATTAAAAAATATATAAGCATCACCTAAGTCTAATAGCTTTTGTGTCCGCTGCCAATAATTGGGTTCGACCATTTTATCTGTAGCCGGGTTTGACTTATCGACACCTTCAAAAGTAGTCATTCCTTCTGTTTCAAACGTCACTCCAATTGCTTTCCCGCCCGCCTTTAGAGCACCAACAGAAGAAGCTTTCATAATTCCCGGGCCGCCGCCGTTGACAATCACGTAGCCTTGTTCAGCCAAAAGCCGAGCACACTCAACTGCCTGCTGATATTCCTCGTCTTCCGCTTTTGCCTC
>CAZDJQ010000024.1:2125-12830 GCA_964505765.1 uncultured Gammaproteobacteria bacterium
ATAAACAAAATCCGCTGTCACTATTTCCGGTGAAGGCGCATCTTGATGGTCATGAATGCAAAAACCAATATTATTCTTTCTTAAAAGTTTATAAACCTCTTTTTTACACCAAGACTTGTTACGAAACTCAAAAACAAACCGGTAATCACTCGGCAGAATATTAACAAATTTTTTTAATCTTTCTAAATTTAAATTCCACTGCGGCGGCAATTGAAATAGAATCGGACCAAGTTTATTTCCCAACGGCTCAGCCCTGTTTAATAATCGGTTTATCGGCTCTTGATCCACCATTAAATTTTTCATATGGGTAATATAGCGGTTAGCTTTAACAGAAAAAATAAAATCATCAGGCACTGCCTTAGCCCACTTTTGAAAAGTCTTTTTTTGAGGCAGATGGTAAAAAGAATTGTTGATTTCTACACTATTAAAATGTTGACCATAATATTCCAGCCTTTTGTTGGAAGCAATATCCAAAGGATAGAAATCATCCACCCAATCATCATAAGAAAACCCGGAAGTGCCGATAAATACTTTAGACATTCTTAATAAGTATTATATCGTAAAAGGTTTCAAAAGTGCTTCTAGAGGAACCACGTTGGGGCAGTACCACATCAGGCTCGGGCTCAGGATGACGCTGTATAACGTCATTCTGAGTGAGTCTGCGACCGAAGAATCTTTTTTTGTAAACAAGAGGATCCTTCGCTAACGCTCAGGATGACGGATGGGGTTCAGAAAAAATTGCACTTGATTTTAGAACCTACACCTTATTTTCCCAATAAGTCAAGTCTGATAAAATTACATATGAAAAAAGCTTGGTTATTTTTATTGCTGTTATTTATTCTGATTGGTCTTAATGTTTTTTTAATAAGCCAAATAAAACAAACTAAAAAAACTATTTCTTTTAATCCTTCTATTAAAATTAACCCTTCTCCCACTCCTGTGCCTAAAAAAATAACAATTGCGGCGGTTGGTGATATTTCCTTGGCTCGGGAAGTTAATTATCAGATTCAGCAGAAAAAAGACCCGACTTTCCCATTCACTAAAATTGCCCAAACTATTAAAAAGGCAGATTTGGCCATCGGTAATCTAGAAAGCCCGTTGATTGACAACTGTCCGGTGGTTAGATCAGGGTTTAAATTCTGCGGCGAAAACACTAATGTGCAAGGTTTAACTTTTGCCGGCTTTGACAGTTTAAGTTTAGCTAATAATCATTCTCATAATTACGGCTTTGAGGGTTATCAGGAAACTAAAAATATTTTAGGCCAAAATAATTTAAGTTATTTTGACAGCCAGACAATTGACTATCAGACTATTGACCAAACTAGTTTTGGGATAGTCGGTTTTGATGACACCGTCAGCCGAATTAATAAGGAAGATTTAAAAAATAAAATAAGCGAGGCTGAAAAGAATGCTGATCTGGTTATTGTTAATTTTCATTGGGGTGAAGAATACCAAGACCAGCCAAATGAAAGACAGAAAGAATTGGCTAAATTAGCCATTGATTCCGGAGCAGATATTATTATCGGCCATCACCCACATGTAATCCAACCGCTTGAATATCATCAAGACAAACCGATTTTTTACTCTTTAGGAAATTTTGTTTTCGACCAGATGTGGTCCGAAGCCACCAAAACCGGCGCAATCGGCATTATTGAAATTAAAAACAAAGAAATTGTTGATTCCCGGCTGGAAAAAACCTACATGTCTACTTGTTGTCAGCCGGAATTAATATCCGAATGATTTTATGAAACTAAATAAGCTATTAATATTTTTTATTTTTATTGCCGTTTTCAGTTTTTATTTTCTCGCCCCGGTCGATACCGACCTTGGATGGCACTTACGATACGGCGAATTCATCTGGAAAAATCATCAAGTTATGAAAACAAATCAAATCGGGTTTTTTCTTGAAGATTATCACTGGCACCATTCTTATTCTTTATATCAACTAATAATCTACTTATGCTACCGCTACTTGGGATTTTGGAGCTTAGCGGTTTTCTCCAGCCTAATCATATCAATCACAATTATGCCGATTATAAAAACCTTTAAGAATAAAATCAGTTTAATTGGTTTGAGTTTGCCGCTTTTATTCTATCTCGCCCATCCGGTAGCCAATCTAGGAATAAGAAGCCAATTGTTCACCCTTTTAGGAGTTTCTTGGCTTTACTATATAATAATTAATCAAAAAAATCTCTTTTATCTTCCTCTCATGTTCATTTTCTGGACCAATCTTCACGGCGGATTTATTTTGGGTTTAATCATGGTTGTTATCTATTGGTTCGAGCGTCTGGTGAAAAAATTAAATCTTAAAAAAGTCAGTTTAATTATTATTTTAAGCCTTTTTGCCGGTTTAATTAACCCTTTTGGTTGGAAAATTTATTTAGAGACTTTCCGCCATGCCTGGTATCCATTAAACAAACTAATCGCCGAATGGGTCGCCCCCAATCCTCAACAGATTGTTTTAATTATCATAATTATTGCCGCAGCAACTTTTAGTTTAATTAAGAAAAAAAAGAAAGTCGTCTCTGACAAACCGACATTTCTTTTATTTTCCTGGTTGTTTTTCACCAGCTTGGCTTTTAAGGCCCGGCGCCATCTGCCTTTATTTGGAATAAGTTCTATTTATCTTTTTTATTACCTTTGGCAAAACTTAAAACTTAAAACATATAAAACAATCGTTCAACTGCTTGCCCTGACGATTACTATCTGTATAATACTTTTCCGTTTAGCCAATTTCCCCCAACTAAATGGCTGGCCGGTCATCTGTGAACAATCTAAATGGACACTTCCCTGTCAAGCCGTAAATTATTTAAAAGAAAACAATCAAACTTGTTCTAATATTTACAATGCTTATGAGTGGGGAGGCTTTCTTGCCTGGCATTTACCCAACAGAAAAACATTTGTTGACGGCCGGATGCCTGCCTGGCCGACACAGTCGGGGAAAAGCCCTTACACCATTTATCTGGAAATAATTCAAGCTCGTAATAACTATAATCAAAAATTAAACGAATATGGTGCCGATTGTCTTTTTATTGCCAACGGCACCTTCCTTGATCTCGAACTACAAAATAAACACAACCGCCTTTGGCAAGAAATATACCGGGATGAAACTGGAGTAATCTATAAAAGAAATAGTTCTCTTTAATTTATACCCCACTCGTGGTATAATTCAAATATAGTTTTACGAAAGGAATAAAACTTTTTATGACTTCAAATAACAAAAAAGAGTTTGTTCGAGCCAGACTGCTGATTTACGGTCAAGTTAAAAAAGTTGGCTTCAGACAAGCGGCAGTAAAAAAAGCGGAACAATGGGATATTTATGGCTGGATTAGGAACAGAAACGACGGCCGGGTTGAAGCCCTAATTGTCGGCGAAACCGATAATTTCAACAAAATGATTGAATGGCTTGAAAAGGGGCCTTCCACCGCTAACGTGGAAAAGTTGGAAATAAAAACCAAAGAAGTAATAAACTATAATCCGTTTGAGGAAAAGCTCAAAGTTAATCCAACTATTTAATCTCCTACTAAAACAAATTTTGCCATCTCCAGCAAACGACAAGAATACCCGTATTCATTATCATACCAAGCGGAAATTTTTATCATGTCATCAGAAATCACCTTTGTCATCGGCAAATCTACTATTGCCGAAGCGGAGTTGCCGATAATGTCCTGCGAAACCAACGGTTCATAAGAAACTTTCACCAAACCGACTAAATCTCTACTTGCCGCTTCCTCTATCAACTGATTAACTTCATCCATCGTCGTCATTTTGTGGGTTTTAAAAACCATTTCAGAATATGAACCGCAAAGAACCGGAACCCGGATTGCCCCTGCCGCAAATCTCCCGCCCACCTCTGGATAAGCAGCAATAACCGAATTTGCCGCTCCGGTTCCGGTCGGAACAATACTCCCCGTCCCTGCTCTTGCCCGCCGTAAATCCCGATGCGATCCGTCAACAATGTTTTGACTGGAAGTCAGGGCATGGATCGTCGTCATAATACACTCTTCAAAGCCAAACCGCTGATCAACCAATTTAACAATCGGGGCGACACAATTGGTGGTGCACGACCCCATTTCAATTAAAGCCTCACCTTGGTATTGATCTTGATTAACTCCTAAAAGATAAATAGGAACATCTTCGGCCGGAGCTGAAATAATCACTCTTTTCGGCCCGCCGCCTTTAAAATGTTTTTCTGCCTCTCTGCTTCGAAAAACCCCGGTGCATTCTAAAACCACGTCAACGTCATAATTTTGCCACGGAATTTTCCCCGGGTTTCTTTCTGCTAAAATCGGAATTTCATTCCCGCCGATATTAATTTGGCCAATTTCTTTTGCTCTTTCCGGCTGTTCAGTTCTGATCGTTGCTGGAAACCGGCCGTATACCGAATCATATTTTAAAAGATGGGCCCAGCCGACTGCATCCATTGATCCGGAAGTATTAACCGCCGCCAATTCAAAATCCGACTGATATTCCTGCCACCAAGCCCGAGCGACCGCTCTCCCTATCCGCCCGAAACCATTAATTGCCACCCTGATTTTCCTGTTTGCCATCCTAGTTCCAGGATAATTGACTTTTAGCCAATTGTCAATTTTTAATAATCCGCTCTCAGGCACATTCTTGCCACTTGTTTTGGATTGTCTTCAGCTAACTCAGCAATCCTCTCACGCTCTTTTTGTTTTGCTTTCCGGCTCCTCGGGTATCCCCTTCCTATTTCTTGATTTAAACGACAAGGACCGTTGCCGGGATAACAACCGCAAATTTTGTTTATTTCATAACACCAGTCAGGTCGGTCTGTCATACTTTCTCTTTATCCTAACATAATTTAAACAATATATTATCTGCCGAAAAGTAAATTGCCGATCTTTAAGAACAAATAATTTAGTTTCTTGACAAATAAAAATTAGTTGGGTTATAGTGAAATTAGTTGTAACTCAAGGCGAATCCGGTTCACTGTTTACAGCGTAAGGTCTCAATCAAGCTGGAAATCAAATATATGAAACCGCGCTCAAAAACACTAGATTATTATCTGTATTTTATGTGTTACTTAACCGCCTCGACTTAAAGTCGGGGCTTTTTTAATGAAAGAAGAAAGGAGGTGAAAAAATGGAAGAATTATTGCAACAACTGGCCGGAATCACTCCGGAAGGCGGCTTGGCTGGCTTAATTTCCAGCCTTTCCCCGGCAATTTATTTAATCGGCTGCGGCATAATCCTCGGTTACATTATCTTGGCGAAGCTGAACCCTAATAAATTCAGACTGACTGATGCTGAAACAGGGACGGATTTAACCATGGGCTTATTAATGGGCGCTATATCCGGCGCTTTAACCGGTCTTTTATGGTGGAGCTGGAACCCGATAAAAGTTGTTCCGCCTTATATTCATTTAAGGATATTTAGTTTTTTTGTCCCGTTGGTCGGAATTATTTTTGGCCGAGGCACCGGCTTTATCTGCGGTTGGATCGCAACAATGGTCTGGGCGCCTCTATCAGGCGCTTTTACTCCACTGCACACCCCGATTTTTGACGGAATTTTTGTGGGTTTAACCGGGTGGCTGCCGGCAGTCATGATTCGCGGCGATAAAACCAAACACGAACTGTTGGACAAAATTCAAACTGCCCCTGTCAATTGGTATTTGAAAATTGGCGCTGTCTGTTTATTTGCCGGCTTATTTATGGCTTTTTTTGTTGCCGCCAGCTTGGAAATCTTAACTCCGTTAACTTTTTGGACAGCATTTTGGGCAATTGGAGTAATCAGCGATACCGCCCCAATGCTTATATTTACCGCACCTAGCGTTCACGCTTTATTAAAAGCAACTCGTAAAGCTTGGACTTGGATGCCGAATTTTTAATTTGACCGGAGGCTTAAGAAGTTTCAAACTACTTAAGCCTCCTTCTTGACTAATGATCAATAATTTATTTAATCAGCAAACCAATTCAAAATTTCAACAGCTTGATCCCCGAATAAGGTTGTTTTGGTCGCTGATTATTTCTGTTCTTGCCTTATTATGGTCAAAACCCATCCCTTTAATTTTAGTTATTTTAACCCTGATCCCGGTTTGGCTTTACTCCAACCGGTTTAAACAATCACTGCTTGCCGGCCTGCGGTTGATCCCCTATCTTATTTTTTTGTTTATTTTGCAGATAATTATCAAGTTTGTTTTTGAACCGCCCGGAACTGATTATCTGTTCAAATTTCACGGGATGACCATCAGTGAATTAGAAATTATAAAAGCCGGAGTGGAAACCCTGCGTTTCTTTATTATGCTGCAAGCCGCCCAGTTAATTTTAAAAACAACCGATTTCGGCGAATTAACTTCCGCCATTAGACAATCAATCCCCAGTCTAGGCGGAAAAACTAAACAGGCAAAAGAAGCCTTTGCTTTTATCGTCGGCACTGCTTACCAATCCATCCCCTTGCTCGGTGAAGAAATTAACCAGGTTGTTGAAGTCCAAAAAGCCCGGGGGGTGGAAATTAGGCAGGGTAATAAACTTCAACAGGTAAAAAAGATTTCCCGCTTGGGAATGCCCCTATTTATCCGCTGTATGGAATTAACAAAATTCAGCGGCCTCGCCCTGCTTAATTTTGGTTTCAGCACTCAAGATGAACGTTCAATCTACCGCCGGCTGTCTTTAAATAAAAAAGACTGGTTTGTCCTCGGCCTCTTTCTCACTGTTTTGATTGTTGCCGGAATTATTAAGTTTAAATACCCTTATTTATGAACCGGATTTTTGAAGTAAAAAACTTTTCTTATCAGTATCCGCAAACCGACAATTATCAACTTAAAGATTTAAATTTTAAGGTTTCCCAAGGTGAAGTTTTGGGTATTTTCGGCAAAAGCGGAGCCGGCAAAACCACGCTGCTGCACTGCTTATCCGGGTTTATCCCCCACTTTTTCCGCGGGGGAAAATATCAAGGAGAAATAAAGTTTTTAAATAAAAAAATCACCGACTACTCTTTAACCGAACTAACCAAACAGCAGGGAGTGGTTTTTCAAAATCCCTCAACTCAATTGTTCGGCCTGACTGTTGAAGATGCCCTGGCTTTTGGATTGGAAAATCTCAACCTGGCTAAAAAAGAAATCGCTAAAAGAATCAATAAAACTTTAACCGAACTAAATATTGCTCACTTAAAAACCCGTCAAACTCTAAATTTATCCGGCGGTGAAAAACAATTAGTTGCGATTGCTTCTATGCTGGTGATGAAACCCAAGGCGATTATTTTTGATGAGACCATCTCGGCTTTAGACCAAAAAGCTCAAAACAAAATTAGAAGCATTCTAACTCAACTAAAAAACCAGGGGATGACGATGATTTTAATTGATACCGACCTGGACTGGCTGGCAACCGTTAGCGACCAGATTCTTATTCTCAATCAAGGCAGACAAATTTACAAAGGCAGGACCGACGCTTTAAATAATAATCCTGATTTATTAAACAAAACCGGCTTAAAAATGACTGAAGCCCTTGATTACCAACCGGTTAAACATAATCAGAGTCTGGTTAAACTTGATTGTGTTAGTTATCATTACCAAAACCAGCTGGCAGTCAATAATATCAGCGGTACAATTGACCGCGGCACTTGTTTGGGATTAATCGGCCATAATGGATCGGGCAAAACTACTTTAACCAAAGTTTTAGCCGGGATTTATCAACCGCAGAAAGGCAGGGTTTTCATCCAAGGAAAAAACATCCACCATCTGCCGACCAAACAAAAAGTCCAGAAAGTAGGATATTTATATCAAACCCCATCCAATATGTTCATCAAATCAACCGTTAAACAAGAATTAGAATTCAGCTATCATGAATTGGGTATCGGCCAGACCGTCCCCTTAAAAAAAATCAACCTCCAGGGATTGGAAACTGCTTCTCCGCATGAATTATCTGCCGGCCAGCAGCAAAGATTGGCCTTAGGCTGTCTGCTGTCCACTAATCCGGAAATTTTAATTCTCGATGAACCGACCTTGGGCCAGACTCAGAACGACCGGGAAAAACTGCGTCAATTAATTTTTAAATTACAAAAAAAAGGAAAAACCATTATCCTTATTTCACATGATTGGCGGCTGGTGGCTCAGACAGCAAACAGTGTTTGGGTCATGGACCAAGGCAGATTAATTAAAAGCGGTCCAACAAAAAAATTAATGAACAATAAAGAATTTTTTAATAATTTAAATTTACCGCTTCCGTGGTGAAAGGAGTTTGTGATGCCCAATTCCAATAACCTAATTACTATTTCTGAAAACAAAATTTTGCGCCATATCTGCCACCCAATACCGGATAGTCAGAAAACCGCTGAAATTCAGAAAATTCCGGTTGACAAAAACCGTCTGCCGGCTTGGCCGCCGGATTCTTTTTATCTGGCTGATATCGGAACCGAAACTGATCCGCTGCTTTTGGAATTAAGACTTGAGCCGGCTTCTGAAGATCTATGGATTGCCTTGCTGATGACTAATGAACGGACCCCAAGGGATTTGGAAGCAATCAGCCGGCGTTTAAACCAAAAATTAAACCAAGAAGGAATTGACTATCAAGTAGCAATCGGGGTGGAAACTTTAGGCTCAAAACTCTCTCAAGAAATGGCTAGATTAAAAGGGCCGAACACCTTATTAACCAGCTTTCAAAAAGGCAAACCACGACTGGAAAAGGGGAAACTGATTTTGGGACCGCCGAAAAACTGGATTAGTCTGGACAATTCGGTCACCGTCCGCTCTGGAACCGGCGGCAAAGCCCCTCAAGCTTTATTTATGGACCCGAAAATCGCCGCCGCCTTAGAAAATAAACCGGTAGTAATTGTCGACGATGCCAGATTAACTTCCGGAACCATGAATTCTTCAATTGAGCTGGCCAGAAAAATCGGACTGAATTTGACAGCAGTAGCTACGGTTTTAAATGAAGCCGATCAAACCCAGCAACTAAAAGGGGTTCCTTATATTAGTTTGACTAAAGTGCCGGTTTTCAACCGCGACAACAACGGTCTGCATCCGGTTGAAGGTTCATTTAACGGGGTCCGCAACTTTTATTTAGAAAAATAAATAAGATGAACAATCTAGATTGGGAACATAATCCCGGAACAATTACCAAAAATAACCGCCGATGGCAGTGGCTGACTGAACTCGGCCCTTACACTCTTAATTTAGATATTGTCCCTCTGCCTAAACAAGACCAACAGCGGCAGATTGGCATCGCTTCTTTTGTGGTGATGGAACAAAACCAAAACTTTTTAAACTATGTTGCTGATTTACTGGCAGAATCAATTATTAAAAATTTAGACGACCATAAAAAAGCTATTCTGTTGACAGCAGAGGCTAAAGGGTCACATTTTACCCCATGGGTATGGAAAAATATTAATATCAATTATCCACAGCGGCTTCACGATCGAATAATCACTTTGCGTAAAGGCCGGCCAAAAGTTTATATGCCGAACCCGACCGCAATTACCTATCAATCAATTACCTCAACCAAACCTCAAAGACTCAACCTGCCTCCTAAAGACAAACGCCTGCTGAAAAGCTTGGATCTAGGAAACTATCAATTAGTTTTTGTTGATGATTTTATCGGTAAAGGCGGAACAGTAGTCGGGGTTCATAAATTATTTAAAAAATTAGGATTTTCTCCACCCCGGCTGGCCAGTGTAATCGGCTCTGACGGCAATTTATTCAAAAAGACTTTCAAAAATAACCAAATTAAAATTAAACTGATTCCCCGCCCTTTATTGCTGAAACTGCCGACTTTTACAAGATCAAGCCAAAACAAAAACTGGCAGATAAAACAACATTAAGTTTTTTTCGCCAGCCAGGCCGCCGCCAAAGTGGTAATCGGAACCGCTAAAACCAAACCAATACTAATCACCAATGTCCTGACTATTTCTTCGGCTAAAACCTCAAAATTGATTATTTTCCCTATCTCTTGTTGATGGTTGATAAATAACAACACCAACGGCAGCGAGGCGCCGGTGTAAACTAAAATAAGCGTATTGACCATCGAGGCAATGTGGTCCTGGCCGACAGAAAGCGACTTTTTGAACAATTCCGAAAGCTTTAAATCGGGATTGACATCATCAAGTTTAAAAACAACAGCGGCTTGAGCAATAGTAATATCGTCTAAAATTCCCAGTGCACTAATAATGATCCCCGCCAATAATAATCCCTGCATATTAAACCGGCTCGCTTCTACTGTTTGCAAATAACCGGCTTCTTCTGAAGCGTACCCGGTCAATTTTGCCTGATTGACAAATAAAAACGCCAATAAACTAGTTATAATCAAGGCCACTACTGTTCCTCCAATCGCAATCGTTGTCTTTTTGTTTAAGCCGTGAGCTAAATAAAAGGTCGGCGGAATAATAATCAGCGCTCCGGTTAAACTTACCAAAAGCGGATTTGCCCCCTGTAAAATTTCCGGCAGAATCAACTGCGTAATAACCAAAAAAGATAACCCCATTGCCAGTAATGAGGTTATTCCTCTTAACTGCCCGACCGCAAGAACCAGAACGACAAATATTACCGCCAAAATAATTAAGGGGCGGCGGCGGACGACCTCGGTGATATAATACTCCTGCTCCCCGCCCGGAGAATAAGCTAATAAAACCCGATCTCCCTGCTTATACCGAAGCACATCAACCCGTCTTGCTTGATTTACTTCTATTGTTACTACTTCGCCTTCAGCTAACAGTTCCACTTCCAGCTGTTGATAAAACTGCTCTTCACCTTGGAT
>CAZDJQ010000025.1:0-1939 GCA_964505765.1 uncultured Gammaproteobacteria bacterium
TACAAACTTCATTTCCGGTACCAACACCGCATCGGTCAGCGGATTCATCAATCTCCGGATCAGCAGAATTTTCTAAAGACGCTGCTAGAACAAAAGCATCATTGTTCGAGCCGGCACAATAGTCATAAGTTTGATCAGGCGCTAAAGGATCATCAGGAACTTCTTGCATATAAATTATGTTATCCTCCGACCAGTGACTGCCAAAACTGACACTATCCGGATAAGCCTGACTGTCATTATAATAAAGCCGCAGAGCATTCTTTATCTCAACTAAATCGTGTTTACGGCGGGAATCCCGGGCCCGTTGACGAGAAGAAACTAAATTCGGCAATAGTAATCCGGCTAAAACACCGATAACAAAAATAACTACCAGCAGCTCAATTAATGTAAATCCCTTATTATTCATATTATTAAAACTCAAGGCTTTATTATGTTGGTTCAGCAATATTAGAACTAGTAATTACATAAGTATAGTCATTACCGCAAACAGTGCTGTAATGATTGCCCGAGGCATCTTCAAAATAATCTTTGTCATTTTCATTTTCCAATTTGGCGTATAAAAGAAAATCGGCGCCGCCATTGGACATGTAACAATAATCCCCATTTGAATCATTTGAAGCCTTGGGATCCTGAGGCAAAATTTTCATGTAAATTGCATCATCAGTTTCAAAAGTTTCTTCTCCCCAATTCAAAGGAGAACCGCCGACAACCATCTGCCCGTCATCATCATCAACCGGATATTGGCCGAAATCGTTATAATACATTTCCAAAGCTCGAGCGATATTGCTTAAATCAGATTTACGCTGGCCGTCGCGGGCTTTTATTTGGCTGGTCCGATACTGTCCCATCCCGACTACTGCCAAAATCGCCAAAATGGCGATTACTACTAATAATTCCAGTAAAGTAAAACCTTTATTTTTCATTTAATTGCAACTGGACACACTGCAAACATCAGAACAATCACTATCAGTATAACAGTCTTCGGATTCACTGCACTCCTCCGCAACATTACAAACTCCTCTATCATCCTCCCTCCAACAGCCTTGGCCGCAGATGGATAAATTTTCAGCGCCGATTTGTTCGACTGCCATTTCCATACTAACATTTTCGCTGGTCACGCTCCAGCCGTATTCCTCATCATTGTAATAACACCCTTGCCCACATAAATTTCTGCTGGAAAGTGAGCTGTCGGAATCCATTTTGGCTAAAACAATAAACCAGCTGGGACAAGGTTCGTCTTCCACTAATAAAACGTAAGGTTCATTGCTGACCGGATCACAAGCAATTTCTCTTAAATAGGGCTGAAACCCTTCGGAATTGCATTCATTAAGGGTGTCTGACTCCGGATAACAGCCATAATCATTAAAATAGTCTTCAAAAGCTACCCGGACTCTTTCCAGATCATCTTTCCTTTTTGAATCATTCCCTTTCCATAACTGTCCCTGAAAAGCAAAATAGCCGGCCGCGATCAACATTAATAAAACTGCCAGGACAATAATAAGTTCAACTAAAGACAAGCCTTGATTTTTCATATCAACTGAAAAAACAAATTAATTAATTCCACCCCCCAAAACCAAGAAATAAATGTCCCCAAAACTAAAAAAGGACCAAAAGGAACTACTTGGCCGAATTTTTTCCTACCCATTAAAATAAGTATTACACCAATCACCGCACCTGTCAAGAAAGCAGTATAAAAAGCGGGGACTATTCTCGGCCAGCCTAAAAATAATCCCATAAAAAAAGCGTATTTAACATCCCCCAAACCCATCCCTCTGCCTTTAGTTATTAAAAAAAGCAACCCTAAAAAAATGGTTGAACCAACAGCAGATAATAAGTAATTCGTAATTAGTAATTCGTAATTAGTAATTCTAAGAAAATTAATTAATACCGCCAAAATAATCAACCCCAGAACCGTCCAGTCGGGGATAATCATATATTT
>CAZDJQ010000025.1:2039-9885 GCA_964505765.1 uncultured Gammaproteobacteria bacterium
ATACCGCCAAAATAATCAACCCCAGAACCGTCCAGTCGGGGATAATCATATATTTTAAATCAAAAAGGAAAATTGTTATTAGAAAAGTAATTAGTAACAAGTAACTAGTAATAAGTAAAAAAGACTGAAGATTGGAAATTGGAAATTGGAAATTGAAAATTAAAAAGACAATTCCTGTCCCCAGTTCAACTAAAGGGTATTGATAGGGGATAGGGGAAAGGCAAGTTCGACACCTGCCTTTTAATAATAGAAAAGAAACAAGCGGGATATTTTCCCACCATTTTAACTGCCGGCCGCAGTGATCGCAAATTGACCGGCCTTGAAAAGCTGACCGGGCGCTGTTAAATCGACTAATCAAAACGTTTAAGAAACTGCCGACTGATAAACCGACTGCAAAAAACGCAAATGCCCGCAATATGCTCATAATTCCAATACTAGCACAAAAAACTAGGCGGATTAAAACCGCCTAGTTTTTTAATCAGGAACACAAATATGTAAAGAGTCTTGACTTGTTTCCCAACTTGCTCCATCCAAATCATCTTGGGTAGCATCCACAATCTGCTGTGGGCGATCATCAGCATCTGTATCCAGATTCTGTAAATTGGAACTTATTTTCCTGTTTGAACTTGCTTTTGGGATAAAACAAATGTAAACAGAAGAAGTGCTCGCCGGCCGGAAAAGATACAGCCTGTTCAAATCAGTCACCTCATCATCAAATTGAGACTTTTTAGCAAATGACGATTTTAACTCGTCAGTGGAAATTAACTCTCCTTCTTCAGTGTCACAATCTGCTGCTACTTGATCATAGCCGTCACTTCCGCCACAAACCCCTACCCCTTGCATTTTCCCTACTAATCCTAAATCATCACTTTCAGCTGCTCCATTATTTTCTCCCCATACGTCATCACTCCAAGGATAAAACTGCTGGGTAGCATAATAGCGCTCAATTGCCGCCAATAACTCGGCTGCGTCGTTCTTATACCTTGAATCCCGAGCTTTGTTAATCTGCTCAATTGGATTTAAGGTAGCTACTAAAGCGGTTGCCAAAACTCCAATCAAAGCAATAACAATTAATAACTCAACTAAAGTAAAAGCTGAATTTTCAATTTTAAATTTTGAACTTTTAATTATTTTTCTCACCTCCTTCAAGTTTAAATTCTATAAACACCTAATTATTTGTAACGGTTAATCAATAAATTGTCAAATTTTTAAAGTTAGAACTGGCTGGTTAAATTATATATCGGCAGAATTATCGCAATAACCAAAAACCCGACTCCAATCCCCAAAACCACCATAATCAGCGGTTCAATTGCACTGGTTAGGGTTTTCACCCGTTCTTCGGCTTGGACGGAAAAATACCGAGCCACATCCTGCATCACCTGGTCAATTTTACCGGTTTCTTCACCAGTGGAAACCATCTGAGAAAGAATTAAAGGAAAGTGGGGATTTTCTCCTAGCGATTCCGATAAAGGAAAGCCTTTTTCGACTCGCTCAGAGGCCTGGCGTAATCCTTCCGCATAAATTTCATTCCCGGTTGCTTCCGCTACAATTTCCAGCGAATCGACCATCGGCACTCCCGTTCCCAACAACGTTCCCAAAGTTCGGGACATATCGGTTAAAATAGTATATTTCATCAACGGTCCGATAATCGGTGCTTTTAATTTTGTTTCATCAATCTTCATTCTTCCTTCCGGAGTATTTTGAAAAGCCCGGAAAATAGAATAGCCGGCCGCCGCCAACAGAGGAAAAACCCAAAAATAAGCCGAGCTGAAATCAGCCATTCCCATTAAAATTTGAGTCGGCAAAGGTAAATCCGCATCGAATTCACTGTAGAGGTCGGTCATTTTGGGAATAACAAAAATCATCATAATAAAGGTGACTAAAATCATTCCGACAATAACAATAACCGGATAGATCATCGCCCCCTTAACCTTACCGGTAAATTCTTTTCTTTTTTCCAGATTGTCGGCTAACCGGGTAAAGACTTCTCCCAAAACCCCGCCTTCTTCACCGGCGGCAATTGAGGCGACATAGGCTTTGCCAAAAGTCTTTTCGTGTTTTTTTAATGCTTTTGCCAACGATTCGCCGGCTTGAATTTCAGCCAACGCTTCCTCAACAATAGTTTCCATTTTCCCTTTTGTCTGCTCCTTTAGCAAAGTTAACGCATCGGTCAAAGGCAGTCCGGCTTCAATCATTGTTGCCAGCTGGCGGGTGAAAGTAACAATTTGACCTAAAGAAACCCGCATTAAAAACAGCTGCTGCAGCTTATCGGCGAAGTTCTCCTGTTTTTCTTTAATCGAAACAACGACGACTTTTCTTTCCTTTAACAATTTAACCGCCGCTTCTCTTGACCGGGCTTCAACCATTCCATTAATTGTTTTTCCTTCCCAGTTTTTAGCTTTAAAAGCAAATTTTTTCATCGTGGATTTATTTTAAACTGCGCAACTGCCGATTCAATTCTTCAACCCGCAAAGCATATGCTTCTGCTGTTTCTTGGCTGACCTTTCCCTGATTAACCCAATTGGCTAAGGAGAGTTCCAGAGGAATCATCCCTTCTTCACGCGAAGTTTGAATAATATTGTCAATCATATGCGTTTTTGCTTCTCTAATTGAAGTTTTAACTGCTTGATTAGAAACCAATAACTCAACTGCCGGAACTCTGTAATCATCAACCGTTGGGATTAAACGTTGAGAAACAACCGCCGCCAGCACATTCGCCAATTGCAACCGCACCTGCGATTTTGCATCTTTAGGAAAAACATCAATTATCCGGTCGACTGTTTGAGCAGCGGAATTGGTATGAAGGGTTGAGAAAACCAGATGCCCGGTCTCGGCGATGGTCAAAGCTAATTGAATCGATTCCAAATCCCGCATTTCGCCGACAAAAACAACGTCCGGATCTTCCCGCAGACAAGAACGCAAAGCCGTCTGCCAATCCGAACTGTCTTTGCCGATTTCCCGCTGGGAAATAATTGCCTCTTTGGGTTTTAAAACATATTCAATCGGATCCTCCAAAGAAATAATATGACCTCTTCGATTATTATTAATCTCTTCTAAAAGAGAAGCAACCGTAGTTGTTTTCCCGTGGCCGGTTGGTCCGGTTACTAAAATAAATCCTTGTTTGATTTTAGTAAATTGATGTAATATTTTGGGTAAATTAAGTTCTTCTATTGATGGAATCTTCTCGGGAATTGCCCGAAAAGCGGCGGCCGGGACCCCTTTGGTGTAATAAACATTAGTCCGAAATCTTTCTCCGCCCGGAAGAGAATATGAAAAATCCAGCTCTTTTTGTTTTAGGAATTTTTCTTTTTCTTTCTCACTCAAAACCCCGAAAACCAATTCTTTCGCCCGCTCTTCATCCAGCGGAGGCTGATTAGTAATCTCTTCCAACTTCCCGTGTAACCGCAGGTTAGGCGGCACCCCTTTAATCAAGTGTAAATCTGAAGCACCATTTTTTATAGTTAGTTTAAGTAATTCTTTAATATTCATTTAAAATTCTGCTACCCTCAGCACCTCTTCAATTGTAGTAATACCTTCTAATGCTTTGAGATAGCCGTCTTGTTTCATTGTCATCATTCCTTGTTCTCGTGCTTGTTTTTCAATATTTGACGCTGATGCTCTCTCTACTATCAATTTAGCAATTTTGTCGCTCACAGTAAAGACTTCAAAAATACCAACTCGGCCTTTATAACCGGTCCCGTTGCATTCATCACAACCGTCACTCTCCCACAAAGTTAACTCTTCAGTCTGGCTTTTTTTCTTTTGGCTCTTTAAGCCGGCTTCATATAATTTCCCTAAAACTTCCTTAATATTTTTTTTCTGTTCCGGGCTGGCTTTAACTTTCTTTTTACAAGATTCACAAAGCCGTCTCATCACCCTTTGCCCGACGACACAAGTTAAAGAAGAAACCATTAAAAAGGGTTCTGCTCCCATATCAATTAACCGCGGCGGGGTTCCGGCCGCAGAATTAGTATGCAGGGTTGAGAAAACCAAATGCCCGGTTAAGGCGGCGTGGATTGATAATTCGGTTGTCTCTTCATCTCTAATTTCTCCGACCATCATTATATCAGGGTCCTGCCGCAAAAAAGAGCGTAAAGCGGACGAAAAAGTTAATCCGGCTTGGGGGTTTACCTGAACCTGGTTAACTCCTTCTATTTCATACTCGACTGGATCTTCAACCGTCATGGTATTTACTTTAACTGTATTTATTCTTGATAAAGCGGAATAAAGAGTAGTAGTTTTCCCGGAACCGGTCGGGCCGCAAACTATCACCAAACCCTGAGGCCGGGAAATCATCTCCCGAAAATTGCGTAGGGCTTTCCCTCTTAATCCTAACTGCGGTAAGTCCGGAATATCTTGTTGTTTTTTCAGCAGCCGCATCACAACTTTTTCTCCGTGGACAGTCGGGGCAGTTGAAACCCGTAAATCAATCCCTTCGTCGTCAGCAGTAAAACTAAACCGGCCGTCTTGAGGAACTCGGCGTTCATCTATTTTTAAATCCGCCAAAATTTTAATTCGGGAAACAACTGCATCATGAACTTTACGGGGTAAAATCAATTTCTCGTGCAAAATCCCGTCAATCCGGTATCTGACTCTAGTCTCTTCTTCTTTCGGTTCAAGATGAACATCTGAAGCCCTGGCTTTCATGGCAAACTGCAAAATCGTCCCCACAATTTTGGCTACCGGAGCTTCCCGGATTATTTCATCTAAATGCTCTAAATCCGGAATGTCCTTCGGCATTTTTTCCTTGGTTTCTCCCAGGGCCTCTTCAACCTGAAAACTCAATTCCTGCTCATAATGAGTGACAATCATTTCATCAATCTGCTTTTTTAACCCTAAATAGGGCTGAATCTTCATCTCTGACTTTCTTTCCAAAAACTCAATCGTTTCCAAGTCCAGGGGATTAGCCATTGCCACTTTCAGCTGATTATTTTTTTCATCAACATCAAAAGGCATCAAGTGATAACGCTCGGCTACACTGCGAGGAACAGTAGCAATACTCATCGGAGAAAAACCGACTTTTTCCAAATCTACGAAGGGGACATTATATAACTCCGCTTTTGCCTGAGCAATTTGTTCTTCCGAAGCAAAATTTTCCTCTCTAATTATCTCTTCTTTTTTTTTGCCGGTTTCTGTGTGCTTTATCCGCACCTTCTTTACCTGTTCATCTGACAAAACCCCTTGTTCTTTTAATATTGAATTTAAACTTTTATTGTCAACCATTCTATTTTCCATCATGGCATAAAATAATACTCAAATCAAGGTGTTACAATACTTGTATGGCAAAACTTATTATCGGCGGAACGGAAAAACAACAACAAAATAAAATTAAACAACTTACTGAACAAATAAATTTTAAGCTAGATAAAAACAACCCGGATTTGTTATTAATCCTCCCGGATAAAAGCATAAAAATTGATCAAATCCGCCGAATCCAAGGGTTTTTATCAAAAAAAAGCTGGCACGGAGAAAGTCAAAAAATGGTTATTATTAAACAAGCGGAGTTAATGACCAATCCGGCCCAGAATGCTTTTTTAAAAACCCTGGAGGAACCACCGGCCAATTCTCACATAATTCTCACTACCAATAATAAAACCGCTTTAATTGATACCATCATTTCTCGCTGTCAATTAATCAATATTCAAACTCAAGTTGAAATTCAAGTGGACAAAAAATGGCGGCAGTGGCAGGAAATAATTACCAAGAGCAAACCACAGCGGCTGGCCGACAATAAAAAATTTAATGATAATGATTATCAACAGTTTACAATCGTCCTGCAAAAAAAATTGGTTAATGCCTCAAATCCACAAAAATTTCATTACTGGATAAAACTGCTTCAACAAGCCCGTCAAATGCTGGCCGATAATGTCCAGCCGGATAAGGTTGTTGATTGCTTAATGCTAAAAATATAAAATATAACTGTGTTAGAACCAAAATTTAACATCACCGGTCAAATTTTACAAAATATTTCTCAAATTGAATCTTCAAAGGCAATAATTGACGCTTCACCGATTATTCCGGCCTATGAAAAAAAATTCCAACAGGAAGCAATCATCCGCCAAGTTCATTATGGAACAAAACTAGAAGGAAATGACCTTAGTTTTAACCAAGTTGCCAAAGTTATTGAAGGGAAAAAGGTTTTTGGAGCAAAAAGGGACATTCAAGAAGTCGTAAATTATCGGGAAGTAATGAGTTTTTTAGAAAATCTTCTTGAAAAATCAGATAATGTTTACAACAAAGAAAATTTATTAAAAACTCACGAATTAACCGTTAAAGATATTGTTCCTAAAAAACAAATCGGTCATTTTAGAAAAATGCAGGTTACAATAAGAAACACCGCTACCAACGAAATATTTTTTAAGCCGCCGCCTCCGGTAGAAGTTCCTTATTTAATTGAGGCTTTTTTTGATTGGCTGAACAGCGATCAAGCAAAAACCGTCCACTCCATCCTCAAATCCGGGATAAGTCATTACAGCCTGGTTGCTATCCATCCGTTTACTGAAGGCAACGGCCGAACTGCTAGAGCAATATCAACTTTAGTTTTAATGAAGGAAGGATATAATATTAAACGTTTATTTGCACTTGAAGAATATTTTGATCGCAACGCCGAAGCCTATTACAACTCACTGCAATCGGTCTCGGCACAAAAAGGTGAAATCTTTGAGAAAGACCAAACATCATGGCTTGAATTTTATACGGCCGCACTAGCAAATGAATTAAAGAAAATTGAAGAAAAGGTCAGGCAAATTTCTTCTGACATTTCACTTAAAAGAAAACTCGGCGATAAACAAATTCCAATCAACGAACGGCAAATCAAATTAGTTGAATATATGCGCGAATACGGCGCTTTACGGATGTCAGACGCCCGAGAAATTATCCCGATGGTTTCAGATGATACAATTTGGCGGGACTTAAGAAAACTAATTAAAGCCGGTGTAGTTGAAAAACGGGGGAGTACCAAAGGCGCTTACTACAAACTAATCTCTTAATATGATTGTTAAACAATTCACTCAATACCTGGAAAAACTAGAAAAAACCGATTCTCGTAATGAAATTACCGCCATCTTGGCCGATATGCTTAAACAGGCCGACCGGGCCGAAATTGACAAGCTTATTTACCTGAGTTTAGGCCGGATTGCTCCTTTGTATCAATCGCTTGAATTTAATATCGCCGAAAAAATGATGATTAAAATTCTAGCCAAAACATTTGATAAATCTGAAAAAGAAATCAACCAGCTTTTTAAACAATCAGGAGATCTCGGTAATGTTGCCTTGGAATTAACCGGAAATATGACCAGCCCGGATTTAACAATTTCCAAATTGCATCAAGAATTAACAGCGATTGCTCAACAATCAGGAACCGGCTCCCAAAAAAGAAAAATTAACCTTTTTGCCGATTTACTGAACCGGCTGGATGCCGTCAGCCGTAAATATGTGGTGAGAATTACACTTGGAAACCTCAGGTTGGGTTTCTCTGATGTCACTGTTTTGGATGCGTTATCCTGGATGGAAAATCAAGACAAGTCACTGCGTGACCCATTGGAAAAAGCGTTTAACGTAAAAGCAGACATTGGTCAAATCGCCAAAATTTTTAAAAAAACCGGAATTAAAAAAATCAAACAGATTCAGCCTCAAACCGGCATTCCGATCCGGCCCTCATTAGCCGAACGGCTGGACACTCCAGAGGAAATTCTAAATAAAATTGATCATCCGGTAGCTGAGCCGAAATACGACGGCTTCCGTCTACAGATTCATTGGAACAAAGGCAAGGTGACAATTTTTTCAAGACGAATGGAAAACATGACCAAAATGTTTCCCGATATTGTCAAACAAATAAAAAAATTAA
>CAZDJQ010000025.1:9985-12590 GCA_964505765.1 uncultured Gammaproteobacteria bacterium
ATGGAAAACATGACCAAAATGTTTCCCGATATTGTCAAACAAATAAAAAAATTAAAAATTAAATCAGCAATTTTTGACGGAGAAATAATTGCCGTTGACCCTAATACCGGAAACTTTTTACCGTTTCAACAAACGGCCCAGCGGAAAAGAAAATATAATATTAAGAAAGCGGTTAATGAAATTCCAATTCAGGTTTTTATTTTTGATCTTCTCTACCTTAACGGCAAATCACTGTTAGAGCAAACTTTTAACGATCGAAGAGAAAAACTGGAAAAAATATTTGCAAAAATTCCAAACGCTTCACTTTTAAAACTGCCCGAACAAAAACAAATCAGTGATGAAGAGGAGTTGACTGATTTCTTTAAAACTTGTGTGGACAAGAAACTCGAGGGTGTCGTTGTTAAAAAAGCCGACAGTAAATACCAAGCCGGAGCTCGAGGTTTTCATTGGGTAAAATACAAAAAAGCAATGAAGTCAGAACTGGCAGACACAGTTGACTGTTTAGTTTTAGGTTATTACCGCGGCCGTGGGAAAAGAGCCGACTTCGGCATTGGCGCTTTTTTGGTCGGGGTTTATGATCAGGACAATGATCGATTTCCAACTGTTTCTAAAATCGGCACCGGCCTATCTGATGACCAGTGGAAAGAACTCAAACAAAAAGCAGACCAGTTTAAAACCATAAATGTTTTCAAACAATACCAAGTTCCTAAAGAACTAAATTGCGACGTCTGGCTGGAACCCGGCTTAGTAGTTGAAATTGAAGCAGACGAAATTACTAAATCTCCTCTTCACTCAAGCGGTTATGCTTTACGCTTCCCGAGAATGAAAAGATTTCGGGACAAATCCCCGACACAAATAACTACAGTAACTGAAATTAAAAAAATACGCAATAAATAAGCCAATGAAAAAAATTTATGCGGATTTGCACTACCATTCGCCCTATTCCCGAGCAGTCAGCCCAAAAATGACTCTGGAAAATCTGGCAGAATGGGGGAATATTAAAGGAATTGATTTACTCACCACTGCTGATTTCACCCATCCGAAATGGTTTGCTAATTTAAAAGAAAATCTAAAAGAATCTCGGCAAGGAATATATCAACTAAAAAATATTAAAAATTCTCCTTATTTTTTAATAACCACCGAAATTTCTTTAATCTACAACTCGCATAAAATTCACCTTCTTGTCTGGGCCCCCAATCTGGAAACTGCCGGCAGAATAAACCAGAAATTAAAATCAATGAATTTAAATCTGGCCGCCGACGGCAGACCGATCTTTGGTTTAACTGCCCCGGAACTATTAGAAGTTCTATTTAAAATTAATAAAGACATTATTGTCATTCCGGCCCACATCTGGACGCCGTGGTTTTCTTTATTCGGCTCCAAATCCGGCTTTAAATCTTTAAAAGCTTGTTTTAAACAATTCAGCAGGAAAATATACGGGATTGAAACCGGACTTTCATCAGATCCGGAGATGAACTGGCAGATTAAAGAACTAGATGATAAAAGAATTTTGAGTTTTTCTGATGCCCACAGCCTGCCCAATCTGGGCAGAGAAGTGACTGAATTTGATTTACCTCAAGACTTTACCTACCAAGATATTTTATCAAGTCTTAAAATTTCCCACCAAAATCTGGACACTCAACAGCCGCATCTAATTCAAACACTTGAGTTTTATCCTGAAGAAGGCAAATATCATTATACCGGCCACCGCAAATGCGATATCAGCCACTCGCCGCAACGCTCCAAAAATTTAGGAACCACTTGCCCTGTTTGCGGCCGCTCATTAACAGTAGGCGTAAAACATCAAGTAAATAAATACAGCCGAAAGAAAAAAGTCAAACCTCGGATAAAAATTAAAAACGGGATTAAAAAATATTTTCATCCTGAGAAACTCCACCCTCCTTTTATTAAACTCATTCCGCTGGCAGAAATTATTTCTGAGGCGGAAGACGTCGGCGTAAACACTAAAACTGTAAAGACAATTTATGATCAGGCAATCACCGCCTTTGACAATGAAATAACCATCTTAACCAAAACTCCAATAAAAGAGATATCAGCAAAATTAGGGAAAAAACTCGCCCAAGGGATTAAAAGAAACCGTCGGGGGGATGTTAATATTACCCCGGGATTTGACGGCCGATACGGTAAAATTAAAATCTGGCAGGAGAATGAAAAATTACAAGTTCAAAAAGGATTATTTTAATTATGTTCAACACTAGAAGACAAGCAGCCGAACAATTACTGCAAAGACTTAAAAACGATCGAGTAGGGGAGAGGCCGACAAAAATTATTCACTTAACCGAAAATGGCAAGCCCATCGCCGAATATTTAAACAAAAATCTTAATCTATCGTCCATTAACCATCGTCCATCGACTATTATAATTACCGATGACGGAAATATTTCTCTGTCTAAGTTATTAGGGAAAATTCACGCCTTAAGAGAAAAAAACGCTAAGCAAATTTTAGTCGCCATTCCGGTTTATGAGCATGAAAAAGTAAGAAAATTAGAAAAGTTTGCCGACGGCGTCTATGTTCTTAAACAGCCGAAAGTTTTTATGTCTGCTGACGAGTTCTACAAATAGTCGGTGGACCTGCCGGGAATTG
>CAZDJQ010000026.1:0-12510 GCA_964505765.1 uncultured Gammaproteobacteria bacterium
ATGGTTACAATTATAGCGCATTTTGCAATTTCCTTTCTTTTAATGGTAAAATAACGATAATATGTCAGAAAAAGAGCCCGGAATGTATTCACCAGAGGATGTGGACAGGGAGAGGGAAGCAAGAGAGGGGGAAGAGAGATATCGACCAGCTTATGAAGGTGGAGAAATTCAAGATAGGCTTATGGGAATTTCGGAGAGGAGAGAGTTAAAGGAGGGAGATTTAGAAGAGATACAGAGGGAAGTTGAAAATGGCCTATTTTTTATGATGTCAGGATTAAGAAAAAGGAAGGAATACGAACTTTCTCCTGAGAAAAACCCCAATTTGGATTGGGAGTTAATCCCTCTAAAGAACTTATTTTTGGATTTAACTACTAACGTTGATCGTCCGCAAACAAGGATCCCAGCGGCAGTTGAAGCTGTTACTGAAGGATTGGCCGACAAGATCAGAAGAGATGAGGTCAAGATGGTTCCTGATGAAGGTGGAGAAACGCCTGACCCAAAAGAAATAGAAGGACGATTAGAAAAATTAGCGGTTTGGGCGGATATAGTGCATAAGATGGATTTGAGGGCTCAGCAAAGGGCAGTTTCAGGTGATGACATGGGCACCTTGGTTAATATGGTGCTTAGAAAAAAGGACTTCCACACATATCAAACAACAGTTTTTCCCACTGGACCAGAATGGTGGGGGGCTTTTAATGGATTTTACAGTGAAGAGATAAGTAAGACTTTAACTAAGATAAAAGATCTTGGCAAAAATGGTGTTGACTATGGTGAAGGCAACCATTTAGATAGACCTTATGCTGATAATAAAGAGTTTGAACGAGACCAAGTATTTTCCACTTGGCTAAAAGAAGTTTATGAGGCAGCGGGAGAAGATATGTTTATTACTTTACTCTCATGGCGGTTAGCCCAGATTTTAGGAGTTACCGCCCGTTACGCAACCAAAGACAAAAAGGAGAAAGAGAAACAAGCCAT
This sequence comes from uncultured Gammaproteobacteria bacterium, assembly GCA_964505765.1. Lineage (GTDB taxonomy): Bacteria > Patescibacteriota > Microgenomatia > UBA12405 > JAHJSD01 > CAZDJQ01. Next base: position 976 of record CAZDJQ010000026.1, read on the forward strand.
TTATGATCAATCCGGCAATCCAAAAAAGAGTAGATCTGGAGAAATTATTAAAAGAGAAGTTATTACGCATAACCGTTCTGGGAACTCTTTATTATTAACGAATACCGAAATTTGGTCTCATTACACTGCTTATCGAGCAATAGAAGAATCGGGATTGGCTAAGGATAGTGAGACTAAGCAGTGGGTTAGAATTAAACCGGAAAGATTTGTTTCTCATGGAGGGCTTACGGTTAAAGCATTACAGGAAATAGGTGACCCGATATTAAATCCATTTTTGGATTTTATTAAGTTGAAAACAGAGGATGAAGAGGAAATCAGTTTGTGGGAGTTGTGGGATGAATATGGTGTAGAGCCGAAGGATTGGCCGTTTAGAGATGGGGAAGAAAAGGAATTAGAGATTGGTGAGGAGTTTGAAGGACCGATTGGGTTTAAAGATGCAGCAGCATATGGTTTTATGTGGAATAGAGCAAACGCTATAATTGGAAAACTGATAAGAGGATCCCCCTCTGTAGATCAACTGTTTGATCCTGGCTGGTGGCAAGAATCCCAATGGCGGCACGCAGCAAAACTTATTGGTAAAGATCCAGCTAAAGAAGACTTTTCACCCGAAAAGAGTCCTGAGGCTCAATTATTATTGGCTTATTTAAAAGTAAGAGCACCATCGAAAAAGTATCCAGAGGGAGCGCCTTTTCATCATGTAACTTTTACTGAACGATGGGAGGACAGAAATCCTGAAGAATCCAAAAACACACTATGGCATATTCTTATTCATCCTTACAATCTTGGCTTGATTGGTAGGGAAGAATGGAGATATATAGAGGAACAATTGGGAGTAAGGCACCGATCTCCGGATACAATGCAAAAAGGGACTTTTATTTTCTAGGAATTCTTTTATCGTCAAGTAGTAGTTTTTTTGATGAAACCTTGCCTTATTGCCTCAACTGTTTTCCCGATTGGGCCCTTTGGGACAATTTCTCCACTGCGGGTCTTTGTATAAAAAATGCGATCAGCCAATATTTGTTTTCCTTTTTCTGAAGCAACAATACCGCCGTATCCACCCAAAGTTCTCGCTGGGCCGAAAGCTTGGCCGATCATTGCGCCGTAGTCCATTTCTTGTCCCATGAGTTTCCTAATCATATCAGGAATTTGGGCTAAGATCAACAAAAAGCCCATGCCGATGATTGTTTTTACAAAAATATTAGCAATGGAGCCGCTGACAATACTAGCCAAGCCGGTATTTCCCAAAAGTTGTGGGGGTCCAATTAAAGGGGCAATCCACATTGGTTCTATCCCGATATTTTGAACAATTGCAGTTCCAATCATGGCAATAAGAAGTACGGCGGGAAAGATTAAAATTTCAGCAAATATCCCCTTTAACCAATTGCCAAAACCGCCAATCTGCATTCCTGGAATAGCCCCCAGCATTATTTGTAATGGTGCTAAAATTATTGAGAGAATTATTTTAATATAAGCTTTGATTAACCCAAAAAGTAATTTGAGGAGAAGAATTAATCCAATTATTAACCAGATAACTCTGACTAAAATTATTCCAATGCCTACGCCAGCAATTGTTCCAGTAAATGGGATAGTAAAAGTTCCTATTATTCCCCCCGTTAAAGCACCGATAAGAGTAAGACCAGCCTTGCTTGAAAAGAACATGGGGAATAGGCCATAGAATCCAGAATTAATAACTGTTTGTGGTTCTGGTGGGAAAATGGTCTCTCCCGGGAATATTTCGACTAGGCCGGGGTTAACTCCTCCGGTTTTTAAAATATTTATCCCAAGTCCCATGAAGACATACATTAGGTCAATCATAAATCCGGCGATGGCGTAGGAAAAAGTAACCAAAATTAAAGCGCCGATGATTTTGGGCAGGGCGTTGTTAATGGTAATTACCGCCTGCGGTGAAATTTTAACCCGGAGCATGATTGCCAAGCCGATTCCAATAGCAATCAGCGCAAATAAAACATAGGTGATATTTCGAAACGCTTTCCAAATCGGAAGTATCGGTTGCAAGCCGGAAAAGCCGACACCTTGAGCGTAGGCGGTTTTCCCGCCTAAATTTTGCAGGACATCATAGGCGTAATAAACACCGGATGCCGGGGGAGTAGTATAAACTGAACCAATAATTCCGGCTACGGTGGGCAGCGCTCCTGTATATGTGGTATTGCCGTCTTCATCGGTAGTTTGTTCCGACAACATGTCGTCGATTGAAAAAATAAGATCATTAGTTGTATGTCTGTTCATTCCTTCAGAAGTAAGCTCGTCTTTATATTGGTCCCAGTCTTCTTTCGTAGTTGCGGCGTGAGTACGGGACGGAATTATGGAAGCACCGACAATAGCAATGAATAAAATTAAAACTGAAATAAAAAGGTGTTTGTTAAATAATTTTTTAATCATTTCTTTAGTTTTCAATTATAGCTTTATTTTAAGCCGTAAATCAAGTTTCATATTCCAAGCTGGCCGTGGTATTCGCCGGGATAGAACCTTTTTTCCCCGGCTTTTTGAGGAATATCAACACTGCCCGGGAATTTGAAATCGTCTCCGCCCAAGTAGGATTCAACTTTAAATTCTCCGGGTTCAGTTTGATAGTGTTGTCGTTGGTCCTCGCTTTCCGCTCCGCCGGAATAAACGCCGGAATCATTTCCCTGACCGATTTGAAAAAGGTTGTAGGGGTCGGTGTCTTCCCGGCCGGTTTTTTCTTTGATTGAAGCGTGTAATTGTTCAGTGGTTTCTCCGTCAAGATAGCCGTAAAGGAATTTAGCGCACTGCTCAAATTTTTGATAAAAAGGAATAATTAAGGTTGATTTTGATTTTATTTCATAATCTCTTTCGCAGTAATTAGCCATCTGTTTTTCCACTTGCTGTTCAGTTTCTTCGCCGGTTTCCGGGTCAATAACTATTTGAGTTTCGGTGTAAGTTTCGTATTCAACTTCACAGTTGTCAACTTCTCTTCTGGAACTAAATCCTAAAAGTCTTTCCAACAGCCGTCCAAATACGGAATCGCTTCTGGCGGCATCAATATTGGTCGGCGGCCCATCAGTATAGGGTAAGTTGCCCATATCACAGGAAAATTCCATTTTATCTGATTCGGTTTTAGTAATATTCTCAAATATTTCTCCCGGCAGTTCATTTTCCATCATTTTACCGCAGGCATTTAGAGCGCTGAGCCCTTGGGGTAGATAAATTTTGCTTATTTGACAGGCCCAATACTCATCCTCGCTTTTTTTAACGGTGTACCTGTCTTCTTCGCCGGTGACCGGGAAAGCACGGTAGCGTTGTTCGGGAGACATGTTGATGAAGAAGTCGTTAAAAACCTGATCCGGCCTTTCGTCTGCGTCTTTGCTTGATTCATAACAGGTTTCATAATAAGTGGCCAAGTCGCCGCCGCCGGTAAAATAATCCGCTAAAAATTTTCCCCGGGCATAAGGTCCATAGATTATATCTCCTGGAACCGTCGGCTCTCCACCGGCGCAAATCCAATCATTAGCCACATTTGAACAAGCCTGTTCATAAGTGTAGGGCAGGTCATCAAAGTGAGACGGATTACAGCAGGCAAAAATTGATCCTTTGACTTCATAATTTCCGGGTTCCAGTACTTTTCTGCCGTCAGGGAGCTCCCGAGTGTGTTCTTCATCTTCTTTTAAAACTCCGCCCTGGCCCATTAAAACAATCGGCTGGTCAAAAACGGAAATATCCTCTTTTTCCTGCGGAATTCCGATTGCCGAACCTAAAGTCTCAGTCATTTCTCTATTAATAATTTCTTCTTGCAGTTCTCCGGGTATGGCTTTTGTCTGGTGGCCGGCTTGTAGATTTAAGCCCCGGCGGACCAGCTCTTCCATCCCTTCCGGGTCAGCGGCATTGATAAATTCTTGTTGATCGCTGAAGACCGAACCCGAAGCCCAATGATGAATGTTGAGATAAGCCTGCAGACTTTGAGCGACGCGGTGGTTCTGCCCGGTGAGGTTAAGCAGTCCAGCGACTACCTGATCAGGATCGTGCTGATCAGGGAAAAATTTTAAATTATGTTTTATATCTCTGCCTTCCAGACAAACTTCGGCAACGGTGCCGGGCAGAGTAATTATTTGATTTTGTTGGTAATAACTCCGGTAAGGATCGTCGCCCGGATATTCTCCTTCAGAATGAGTCGGGGCGTAGGTTCCTTGAGAAATTTTAAAAAAGTCTTGAAATGAATTTAGTAATCGTTGTAAAAAAGACTCGTCATTATTAACGCTGGAGGCGCCGCCGTAAGCGCCGATGCCGAATAAGGCTTCTTCCTCACTCGGCTGTCGGCCGTCCCGATTCCAAAGATCGTCAATTAATTTTGCCGTTCCCTTTTTAGTCGGGCCCGGACAAGTTTCACAGGCGCAAATATTCTGCAACGCATTTTTAACGCAGTCGGCCGCCCATAAATTCCAGCTGATCCCTTCCGGCCCGAATGAAAAAAGAGCGTAGCCGAGAATTTGGCCGTCATTGGTCCAGTTTCCAGCAATTGTTCCGCCGTCGCATTGGTGGCAGTAAAATTCGCACAACGGCATTTGGTCATAAATCGGATTGCCGTAATTACCTTGGTCTAAAGCACCGCTTTCGGTGATAATAAATTGTTTGCCGCCGACATCCACCCCGTAATTGTTTAATTGGTTTTTAAAATAACGCTCACCGCTTGGACAGGCAATATCCGGAGCATATATATGGATGGAATAAACATTAAAACTGTTGGCAAAACCTGGCCCCCAAGCATTAAAAAAACTTGCAGTTTCCGGGTGATGCATGTCTATCGCCGGCGAAGTAATGACGACTCCGGGGTGATTGATACCGGCTTTTAATAAATGGATATATTCAGCTAATCGAGAAGCACATTCATCAATTGATAAATTATTGCATTCCAAATCTCGGCGCATCGGCTCATTCCAGGGTTCAAAATAGATAGTCTTCCCGGCTAATTGATTGGCGGCTTGAGTCAGGGTGTCAGCCCATTTTTGGGCGATTGCACTGGCTTGGCCGGCAATGGCGTTGTTGCCGTCATAAGTCCAGTTGGTATGGCCTCTGATTACACAGATTTCCGCTTTTTGGCAGACTTCAACGATTGATTCTGGGTCTTGGGGATCGGCAGAATAGACAATGGTTTGTTGTAAATTCTGATTAGCGGCAAAGTCGGCGTGTTCTTTGTTGGTAATAATGTTTACTTGCCCGTCAGCCGGAACCGGGGATATTGCGTAAAGACCAAAAGTTATTATCGATAGAAATAAAAATTTTTTAAATAATTTCATCATGAAGCTGTTTATCCCGGAATGGAAAATTCGGTAACTCTAATTCCGGTAAACTCTTGAATTAATAAAAGGATAAGCCAGCTGAGGATAATCAGCACCAGGCCGATGAAAGCGTAGGTAAGGGTGTTTTTCGCTGACTGCAGTCCTTGTTTTTCTCCGCCGGCAAAAATAAGCTTAAAACCGCCGATAACAATCATTACTGCAAAAGCAATACCGGCTAAAGTTGAGGCGACTACAAGAATCCTTTCAAATAGGCATTCAAACCCCTGCAGGGTGGCCACATCATTCTCCGGACCACCTAAACAGCGATCATCCCATTCAAAACCTTGAGCGTATACCGGCTTTTGCAGTAATGTCAATAATTTATTCATTAATATAAGGTGGGAATTTCTAGGTTTAGAATATCAACGCCAAATAAGTTCCCAATTAATCTGACAATTGCCCAGGCAACAAAAACAATAGCTAGACCAATGAGTGCGTGAGTAATTTGATTACGGGCATCTTGGACAGCTTGCTTGTCGCCTTGAGACGTAATCCAGCGGACACCTCCCAATACTAAAATGGCAAAAAAGACTAAAGATACAATAACCAAAGTTAGTCTGATTAGACCGGAGACAATACTTGATATTGTCAAGTTTCCTAAAGTTGACCAATCGTCTCCCGGGCTGATTTCAATGTCTTGGGCATAAACAGCAATTGTCGGTAATAAATTTCTTAAGTTAATCATGTTCACCTCCCTTCATGAGACTGTTAAAGCAATTTGCTTTATAAAATTATAATCTAGGTAAAATAATTTGTAAATTTTCAAGATTCTGCAAACCAAAAATTTGTCCGATCAGCCGTAAGACGGCAAAAGCACTAAGTAGAATAACCAACCCGATTAAAGCCCCGGTTAATTGGCCCTGAGCCTCTTGAACTTTGTTTTTATCTCCTTGTGAAGAGATAAACTTATAACCGCCGAAAATTAAATTAATCAGAAAATAGATAACGCCGATTAAAAGCAGCCAGTTAATTATAAAAGGAAGGGCGCGGTTAAAAAAAGCCACTCCGTCTTGGTCGGGTCCGCCGGGCAAAAGTGGATTAGTAATTCGTTGTGCTAGTAAATTCATTAAATTCCGACTTGATTAATTAATTCGCCGATATTCAAAAAATCAATTCCTATTAGAGTTCCGAATAGAGAAAGGAGGAAGATTGCGGCAACCACTAAAAACAGCCCGACAATAGAATTTTGGATTTTTTGCTGAGCCTCTTTGATTTTTTGATTGTCCCCGCCGGCTGACATAAACTGATAAGCGGCAATAATAAAATTAAACAAAAACCAAATAGCAGCGGCAACGGTCAGAATGCCGACAACGGCGGATAAAACATCTACAAAAACGGTTAAAGCCGCTTCCGGGCCTTGGCCCTCCTGCAAGCCGATTCTTCCCGGACCTCTTAATTCCCCTAAGGGGACGGCAAAAGCTTTTTTGATTAAAGACATTTTATGGCCCTCGGATTTCCGGATTAATAATCGCGCCGAAATCTCCAAAGATGAGCCTGCCGAAAACAGCGGCTAAGGTAAATGACCCGGCGACAATAAGTAGACCGAGCAGGCTCTGCCAAATTTTAGCCCAGGCTTGTTCAATTTTTTGAGGCTCGTTTCCAGCGGTAATAAAACCGTAGCCGGCTAAAATAAAATTGACTAAAGCAAACAAGCCGGCCCCAACAATCATTAAATTAAGAATGTTGTTTAAAAGTTTGATTAAACCAGAACCGTGTTCACTATTATATTGCTGGATATAATCCGGCGGTTCGATATTGCCGAAAACTTGAGCTTGAACTGGTTTACAAATTTGTGTCCAAAATTTTAGCACCGGTGATGGTTTCTATTAACTGAATAATAAAATAACTTGCAAAGATTATAGCAAATCCGATTAAAGCACTGTTAATTGCTTTTTGGCCTTTTTGGATTTGGCCGCTTTCTTTTTTCCCGGCTCCGAGGATAAGGTTGATCCCGCCAAAAATTAATAAGGCCAGCAGGATAATGCCTGCAAAGGTATAAACGTTGAAAAGAATGGTGGAAAACAGAGTGCCGAAATTGGGATAAACCTCTCTGATACTTCTTCCGCCTAATTGGAACATGTCCCCGATATTTACCTGAAAAACCTGCATACCCTAGAATATCAAATATTAGAATAATTTACAATGCGGTTAAAGCCCAATTGTCAAATGTTTTTATTATTGATACACTAGCACTAGTATAATGAAAAAAGTAATAATTTTTCTTCTTGCCCTTGTTATTTTCGGCGCTGCCGGATTTTTGGGCTACCGTTTTTTCTACAAAGATAAACAGGCCGGTAAAGAAATAACTTTGACTTATTGGGGGTTGTGGGAGCCGGAAGCGGTAATGCAGGGGGTAATTGCCGAATGGGTCAAGAAAAACCCGAACATAAAGATAGACTATCGAAAACAAGATAAAGAAGATTATCGGGCTCGGCTTCAGTCTGCTTTTTCACGCAATGAGGGGCCGGATATTTTTAGATTTCATCAGACTTGGATGCCGATGCTGAAAGATGAATTGGCCCCGGTTCCGGAACCGGTGACTAAGCAATTGGGCTTGACCGAAAATTATTTTACCTCGGTTACTGACCCGATAATGGTAAACGGCCAATATTACGGAATTCCATTAATGGTTGACAATTTAGCCCTATATTATAATCAAGATATCTTAGCGGCGGCTAATGAACAACCACCGATTACCTGGTGGGGATTGGAGAAATTGGCTCAGGATTTAACTGTTCGGATAGGGGAAAATAGAATTTCTGTCGCCGGGGCGGCACTGGGGACTACCAGCAATGTTGATCATTGGAGCGATATTATCGGCTTAATGATTTATCAGAACGGCGGTGATCCCGGCCAGCCTGATAAATTGGTGATTGACAGTATGAATTATTATTTAAAATTTGCGCATGAAATTAATGTTTGGGATGAAACTATGCCGTATTCCACTTTAGCTTTTGCCCAAGGAAAAGTCGCTTTTTATTTTGGACCTTCCTGGCGGGTTTTTAATATTCAGGAGGCTAATCCAAGATTGAATTACCGGATAACCACTGTTCCGCAGCTGCCTGAACTGCCGGATGCGGATTGGGAAAAGGCGGAACAAGGAGAGGAAGAGTTGACTAATGAACACTGGGCGACATTTTGGGTTGAAGGGGTTTCTCTCCAATCTGAGCACCAGGAAGCGGCTTGGAAATTCTTAGAATATTTATCGTCTAAGGAAACAATGCAGAAGTTGTTTACCGCCCAAGGGCAAATTAGGGATTTTGGTGAAATTTATCCAAGAAAAGATTTAGCGGCAGGTTTAGAAAATCGGTCGCAACTAAAACCGTTTATTGATCAGGCGGATACTGCTAAAACCTGGTATTTAGCGTCGTCTACTTATGACGGAGGGATTAATGAGCAGATGATTAAGTATTACGGCGATGCTTTGAACGCATTGTCGGCCAATGCTAGAGAAGAAGAAGTGATCGAGACTTTAAACAGCGGAGTGCAGCAGGTTCTTCAGCGTTATGGGGTCGGTATTTTGGAATGAGGCTTGACATTTTAAGCTAAATCATTAAAATAGTAAGCGAAGCTAGTTAAATCTTCAGTTATTAATTTATTTAGAAAGAAAGGAGGAACTTGTGGCAGATAAACTTATGCCTGCTCCCGGATATTTATTAGTGAAGCCGGTGGAGTTGGAAAGAGAAACAGCGTCGGGGATTGTTCTTCCGGAGAATGTAGAGAAGAAACCTTTAAAGGGAGAAGTTATTGCGATCGGCGAAGCCAAGCAAACTGAAAATAAAAAAGAAGAAGCTTGGAAAAAATTAAAGGAGGGGTCGATTATTGTTTATAAAAAATGGGCCGGGAATGAATACCAGCCTGAAGGTTCGGACCAAGAATTATTATTTGTTAAATTTGAAGACGTTTTAGCGGTTATTAAATAAGGAGGAATTATGGCAAAACAAATTATTACCGGGGAAAAAGCCCGACAAGCAATTTTACGAGGAGTTAATACTTTAGCTGAGGCAGTAGTTACAACTTTGGGCCCACGTGGAAGAAACGTGGCTTTAGACAAGAGTTGGGGCGCCCCGAATGTTGTTCATGATGGGGTTACGGTTGCTAAAGAAATTGAGCTTGAAGATCGGTTTGAAAACATGGCGGCGCAATTGGTTAAAGAAGCCGCTTCAAAAACCAATGATGTTGCTGGAGACGGAACAACAACCGCCACATTATTGGCACAAGCGATTGTTAATGAAGGACTAAAATACGTTGCTGCCGGAGCAAATCCGATGATTGTCCGCAAGGGAATTGAAAAAGCGGGCAAAAAAGCAGCAAAAGAACTTCGAAGTATGGCGGAAGAAGTTAAGGAAGATGAGGAGATAGTTGATGTTGCCACCATTTCCGCCGGCGATGAAGAGATTGGCAAGACAATTGCCGAAGCTTTAAAAAAAGTTGGATCAGATGGTCTGGTTACAGTTGAGGAGGGTCGAGGTTTGGAAATGGAAATTGACCTGAAAGAAGGAATGGCTTTTGATGAAGGCTATGCTTCGCCTTATTTTGTTACCGATACTGAGAATATGGAGGCAGCAATTGAGAATCCGCATATTTTAATTACCGACAAAAAGGTTTCATCGGCTCAAGAGTTGCTGCCGGTGCTTGAAAAGTTGGTCAAGATTAACAAGAATTTCGTCATTATTGCTGATGATGTTGACGGTGAGGCATTAGCAACTTTAGTGGTCAATAAACTAAGGGGGACTTTTAATTGTTTAGTGGTTGGGGCGCCCGGGTTCGGCGACCGCAGAAAAGCAATGTTGGCAGATATTGCTTATTTGACCGGCGGCCGAGTTGTATCTGAAGATATGGGACAGAAACTGGAGACCATTGATCCGGCTGAATATTGCGGCCAGGCGGAGAAAGTAGTTGCCAGTGAAGATGAGACTCAGATTATCGGCGGCAAGGGCGATAAAAAGATGATTAAGAAAAGAGTTGAACAGATTCGTGCGGCAATTAAAAAAGCGGATTCGGATTATGACAAAGAGAATTTACAAAAGAGACTGGCAAAGTTGGCCGGCGGAGTAGCGGAGATTAATGTTGGGGCGGCAACGGAAGTAGAGCTCAAAGAGAAAAAAGAGCGGGTTAAGGACGCAGTTGAAGCGACAAAAGCGGCAACAGAAGAAGGGATTCTGCCGGGCGGCGGTAACGCTCTGCTTCGAGTAGGAGCGCTTTTGAAAAAACTTAAGGTTGATGACGATGAAGAACAAATGGGAATTGATATCGTCAAGCATGCTCTTGAGCAGCCAATTCGTAAATTAGCTGAGAATGCGGGCAAAGACGACGGCTACGTAATCAATAAGGTTAAAGAAGGGATAGAAGATGGACAAGCGGATTACGGGTTTAATGCTTTGACAGGGGAATTTGAATCAATGCTTAAAGCCGGTATTTTAGATCCGGTTAAAGTAGCCCGGACAGCGGTTGAAAACGCAGTCAGTATTGGAGCAATGATTTTGACAACGGAAGTAATGATTACCGACTTGCCTGAAAAAGACAATGAAAGCAAAAAAGGCGGCGGAGCCGCCGGTATGGGTGGTATGGGTGGTATGGGCGGCATGGGCGGTATGCCGGGAATGTAGAAAGTTAGGGTTAGTGGTTTGTGGTTTGTGGTTTGTGAAGAGTGATTAGCAGCTAAAAATATCGCTTAACAATAAAAACTTCGATGATTCGAATCATCGAAGTTTTTTTATTGACAACTAATATTTATTTAGCTACTGTTAAATAAATATGGCACAAGTATCTGGGTGGAGATTAAAACCTGAAATTTGGGAAAGTCTGTTTAATGTTCTTTACGATGCGGTTAGTAAAATTCGAGATCAATCTAAAGCCGATATTTTTATAAGTTCTCTTTTAACTTCAACAGAGAAAAAGATGATTGCCAAACGTTTAGTTGCGGCAATTTTAATTGAAAAAGGTGCTACTTATCAGGAAATAAAAGAAGTTTTGCATTTGAGTTCGGGAACAATAGCTCGGGTGAAAATGAAATTGGAATTTAATTCCGAATACAGAAAAATGATTGATGGGTTGTTGCAAGATCAGTTATTTAGAAAATCGTTTTATAGTTTTGTTAAACAAATTAGTAAGTTCTTTTCCCCTCATCCAGGTAAAGGCGGAACTTTTTGGCGAGGCATGGCCGAATCAATGGATAAAAAACTAGATAAAGAAATACTTCGATGATTCGAATCATCGAAGT
>CAZDJQ010000027.1:0-11655 GCA_964505765.1 uncultured Gammaproteobacteria bacterium
GATATTTACAAAAACTGGGAAGATAACGGCTATTTTACTCCAAAAATTGACGACAAAAAGGAGCCTTTCTGTATTATAATGCCTCCACCAAATGCCAACGGCTCTCTCCATATCGGCCATGCTAAAGGAGTGACCATTCAGGATATTATGCTCCGCTGGCATCGAATGCTGGGCGAACCGACTTTAGGCTTACCCGGAGCAGACCATGCCGGCATTCTTACCCAAGTGGTTTTTGAAAAAATACTAGAAAAAGAAGGAAAATCAAGAGAAGACTTGGGCCGGGAAGAATTTTACCAACAATGCCTAGCGTTCACTTTGAACAATAAACAAAAAATGTATAACCAGATTCGGGACCTGGGCGCTTCCTGCGATTGGACCAGAGAAAAATTTACTTTGGATAAAAACATTTCAGAAACAGTAAATAAAACTTTTAAAAAACTTCATCAGGACAACTTGGTTTATCGCGATCACCGAATGATTTCATGGTGTCCCCGATGCCAGACTGCCCTTTCCGATCTAGAAGTTGAGTACGAACAAAAAAAATCAAATTTATGGCACATCAAATACCCAATTAAAGATGGTGACAAATTTATTACTGTCGCTACCACTAGGCCGGAAACCATGCTCGGCGATACTGCGGTAGCCGTCAATCCCGATGACAAGCGCTATCGCGGCTTAATTGGCAAACAAGCAGTGGTCCCGCTAATAGACAGACAAATTCCCATTGTTGCCGATGAAACAGTCGACTCAGAATTTGGGACCGGAGCGGTTAAAATCACCCCGGCTCATGACCCCGATGATTTTAATATCGGACAAAAGCACAATTTAGATACTATTCAAGTGATTGGTTTTGACGGCAAAATGACTGCTGAAGCCGGAAATAATTTTCAAGGTTTAACAGTGAAACAGGCCAGAAAAAAAGTTGTCAAAGAGCTTAAAAAACAAAATCTACTGGTAAAAACAGAAGAATATGAGCACCGGGTCGGCCATTGTGAGCGTTGTAAAACTCAAATCGAACCGTTAATCTCACTCCAATGGTTTATTAAAATGGACAATATGGCCAAAATGGGGCTCATCGCTGTCAAAAAGAAAAAAATTAAAATGTACCCGGAACATTTTAAAAAAACTTATTACAACTGGCTGGAAAACATCCAGGACTGGTGTATATCCCGACAGCTTTGGTGGGGTCACCGCTTGCCGATTTACTACTGCGGCCACAAAGGGTTGTCTGAGCTTCAAAAAAACATGAATCCGGAATTAATCAAAAAACACCAGCCGGGCTGCGGGGAGATATTCGTCGGCCAACAACCGCCGGAAAAATGCCCGCAGTGCCAGCAGACTGATTGGATCCGTGACCCGGACACTTTTGACACCTGGTTCTCCTCTGGTCAATGGCCGTTTACCACTCTGGGGTATCCAGACAGCCGAGATTACCAGTATTTTTACCCCACTTCGGTCATGGAAACCGGTTATGATATTATTTTTTTCTGGGTGGCGAGAATGATTATGCTAGGACTTTACCGGACCGGTGAAAAACCATTTGAAACTGTTTACCTGCACGGCATGGTTCGTGACGCATTTGGCGAGCCAATGAGTAAATCCCGACCGGAAACTTTAATTGAACCGGATGAAACTATTGAAGAATACGGCGCGGACGCATTAAGAATGGCGCTGGTTTACGGCACCAGTGCCGGCAACGATGTCGGCATCGGCGAAGACAAAATCCGGTCAATGAGGAATTTTTCTAATAAAGTCTGGAACGCAGCCCGGTTTGTCAAATTACAGATTAACGCGGATAGTGAACAGATTCTCACAGATATCCACGAAAATCCGCCTTCCTCATCCGTGGGAATCCGTAATCCTTCAGACAAAAAAATATTAAACAAATTAAACCAAACAATTAAAAAAGTAAACGAGCAAATGGATAACTTCATGTTTGGGCAAGCGCTGGAAGATATTTACCAATTTTTCTGGCATGAATACTGTGATGTTTATTTAGAAGAATGCAAAGACCGCCGCCAAGAGGCCTTACCGACTCTAATTCATGTTCTAATCACCAGTTTAAAACTGCTTCACCCCTATGCTCCGTTTGTCACCGAAGCAATTTATCAAGAGTTTAAAAAAGAACTGCCTGATCATGGACTGCTTAAACCTGAATCGATAATGATTGCCCCCTGGCCGAAAATCAAATAAACCTTGTTTTCTTTTTATCCCAATACTCAGATTGACGGCAAAGAAGTTTTTTAGCTTGTGATTTATCCGCCATCAAGGCCTTAACCACGATCTCCAAAAAAATCGTATTCTGCGAGCCTTTAACTAAAATTATCTCCTGCCCCTCCAAATTTTCTTTTAAATACTCTGCCGCCTGTCCAGCGGTATCAACCGCTTTAACCCTCCCCTCCCCAAATTTATCTCCACGATCGTTGAGATAAATTTTTGATTCAGGGAGGAAATATTTTTTCATTTCCGGGCCGACGGTGACAATTTTATCGGCTGACTCAAGCGCTTTTTCCGCCAGTTTTTGGTGCTCTTGTTTTGACTGCTTACCCAGCTCTCTCATATCTCCTAAAACCGCAACTGTGCGTCTTTTTTCTTTTTGACCAACTTTTTTCAATAAATCAAGCATTGTCTGCATAGTTTTAGGAGAGGCGTTATATGAAGAGTCAATGATATAGGTATCTTGCCGACCCTTTATTAAGTTGGATCGCCCGGGCGGCAAATTAAAATTATTTTTTATTCCGGCAATCGCTTTTGCCAAAGAAACATTTAAACCTTGAGCCACCCCGACTGCCAAGCCGAAAGTTTCTCCAAACACCCGAGGTAAAACTTCATCAATTATCAGCTCTTTTTTATTGCCGTCAACCTTAAATACAAACTTCGTTCCGTTTAAATTAGCTTCATAATCATCTAAAACTATTTTCGCCTCGCCATTATCACCGACCCCAATAACTTCAGCTAAAGTCAGTTTTTTTCTTTCTTTGACTAAAGGGTCATTAAAATTAAGCACCGCATAACCTTCTTTCGGCAAAGCGGAAATCATTTTAGCTTTTTCATCAGCAATGAGTTCTAAAACCTCCGGCGGTTGTTTTCTAGTCGGCGAGGTTGATGACGGCAGAGCTTTTTCAAACTGCATGGCATGGACCGAGGTAACGCTGACAAATACCCCAATATCAGGGCGGATAATTTTAAGGAGGTATGACATATTTTTCGGCTCAGTCGGCTCGTCGATTCCCATTTCCACCACATAAATATCATAATTCTGCCAGTTGCTGAATAATTTAAGTATCGACAAACCGGCCACCCGGAACCAGTCTTTTAAGCTGAAATCATCCATCCGCAGTCCCAGGATATTCAACGGAATTCCGGATTCAGAGTTGGCTTTTTTAGAAAATTTTATTTTAAACCCACCCTGCAGTGCAGCAGCAACAGCGTACATGGTAGAAGTTTTCCCGGCCGAGCCGGTAATCCCGACTATTTTAATCTTTTTTCTTCCTGAAAGACGGCGGTATAAATTAAGTTTAGCCAACTGGAATTTGGCTAAAATACGAATATAATTAAGGAATATCAACCCCAGCTTTTGTTTCATTGCTACTAAGCATTATAACAAGTTAGCGGGAAATTAAAGCAATAATTTTTTAGTTTTTATTTGATCAACTATCTGACTAACAAACTCCGTTGCCTTCATCTCAGTTTGACCGCCGGTATCCCGATTGCGGACATTAACCGTTCCGGCTTCCTCTTCTCTCCCGCCTAAGACTAAAATATAAGGGACTTTTTGTTTTTCCCAGTGTCGAATTCGCTTAGATAAAGTATTACTGGAGTCGTCAAGCTCGTTCCTGATATTAGCTTGATCCAATTTTTCAGTTACTTTTTCAGCATAACCAACTTCATTTTCAGTAATCGGCAGAACCGTTGCCTGGACCGGCGCCAGCCAAACCGGAAATTTTCCGGCATAATGCTCAATCGCTATCCCCAAAAATCTCTCCACTGAACCGTAAAGCACCCGATGAATCATCACCGGCTGTTCCCGGTTCCCCTCAGCAGTAATATATTCCAAATCAAAATTTTCAGGCTGAGCAAAATCCAGCTGAATCGTTGAACACTGCCAAGTCCGGCCGATCGCGTCTTTAAGATGAAAATCAAATTTTGGTCCGTAAAAAGCCCCGTCGCCCTGATTGATTTGGTGCGGAACATTTTTCTCGTCTAGAACTTCACGCATAATTGCCTCCGCTCTCTCCCATGCTTCATCCGAACCGATTGACTCGTCCGGTCGGGTTGACAACTCTAAATGGTCCACTTCCAACCCAAAAGTTTGGTAAACTTCAAAACACAAATCCATAATTTGCTTCAACTCCTGTTTAATTTGAGCCGGAGTGCAGTAAATATGAGCGTCGTCTTGAGTAAACTCTCTCGGCCTCATAATTCCGTGCACTTCTCCGGAAGATTCATAGCGGTGAACCACACCCAGTTCCGCCATTTTTATCGGCAGGTCGCGATAAGAGTGCTGTCGAGTTTTATAAATTAATACCCCGCCGTCGCAGTTCATTGGTTTAAGAGACATATCCCACTGATCTGTTTCTGGATTTTTTATTTGATACATTTTATGGCCGAAATTTTCTAAATGGCCGCTTTTCTCCCACAATTCATTGGTCAGAATCTCCGGCGTTCTAACCTCTTGGTAGCCTTCACGCTGGTGGATTTCACGCCAATAATCAACCATTTGCTTGAAAATAGTGTAACCTTTATCATGCCAAAATACGTCTCCGGGAGCCTGAGGATGAAAGGAAAACAAATCAAGCTCTCTCCCGATTCTGCGGTGATCGCGCCTTTCCGCCTCCTCTAATTTTTGTAAAAATTCATCAAGCTCGGTTTGGGTTGGGAAAGCGGTCCCGTAAATTCGAGTCAGCATTTTGTTGCTCTCATCGCCGTGCCAATAAGCTCCGGCAATAGAAAGTAATTTAAAAGCTTTAACTTCACCGGTCGAATCTACATGCGGTCCTTTACATAAATCAACAAAAATATTTTCATTTTTATCCGGATCACCAAGGTAATAAATCGTAGCTTTCTCCTCTGCTTGGGCAATCTCATCCAGCCATTTTTGTTTATAAGGATTATCTTTAAATAATTCTCTTGCCTGGTCTATTGGAGTTTCTTTTCTTATCAAAGGCAAATCCTGGTCAATAATTTTTTGCATTTCCGTTTCTATTTTGCCGAAATCATCTTCCGAAACCGTAAAATCATCAGGAGAATCAAAATCAAAATAAAAACCGTCTTCAGTCGCCGGCCCCATCGCCATTACAATCTTGTCGCCCCAAATATTTTCCATCGCCGCCATTAAAACATGCTCAGTGGTGTGACGGACTGCATTTAAATAGCCATTATCAACTTCTCTTTTATCCATTAAATTCTATTTTAACACACTGAATATTAAACCAATTTAGTATGTAGGGAACGCAGATCTGCGTTCCCTACAAAAAAATTTCCGAAGTGAATTCGAAATGCCAAGCAAACCCAACGGGGTTCGTGGCGAAGGATCCCCTCGTTTACAAAAAGGGGATTCTTCGGTCACAGACTCACTCAGAATGACTAGCAGACGAGTCTGTTTTATCGTAGGGACAGGTCGCGACCTGTCCCTACATAACCAATAACTAAAAATTGCTATAGCTAAAAACTAGCCATCAGAAGAATATTTTTTAGCTATTTTTAATATTTTCTTTTTAGCTTCTTCAAAAGGCAAACTCACTTTAAAGCCGGCTGCTCCCGGGTGGCCGCCGCCGCCAAGTTCAGCAGCGATTTTACTGACATCAAAATCTTTTCTTGACCGCAAAGACCCGTTCAGTTCCCCTTTTTCTTCTTCAATTACAATCAGCCCAAATTCCGTCCCTTCTATCCCGGCCATAAATACACTGGCTGCTCCTGAACGATAATCCCGGGGATAATTATCAACAAACCACTGTTTAGCTTGTTCAAAAGGAATAAAAGAATAAGCAAAGCGGTTTTCTTCATCGACTTCTAGATTTTCCAGCACAACCCCCCAAAATTTCAACTTATCAAACCTATTTCTTCTTAAGTAATTAAAGACAATCTGGTCTAGGTCTGCCCCTTTCTGCATTAAATCCGCCGCTATCTTCATTGTCTTTGCACTAGTATTGGTATACCGAAATACACCGGTATCAGTCACTACCCCGACCAGCAAAAGCTGGGCCATTTTTTGATCAATCTCTACTCCCCAAGCACTAAATAATTGATAAAGGATTTCAGCTGTTGAGGCCAGTTCCGGCACCACTAAATTTATCCCTCCCATCTGTTTATTTGTCTGGTGATGGTCAATATTAATTATTTTGCGCTGGGGGGGAAGCGGCTGGTTTTCACCAAATTTCGGGCTGACCATCCGCCAAGAAGCGCTGTCAAGTAAAATAATCAAGTCAAACTGCTCATAGTCTAATTCGGTAAATTTTAAATGCTCAATTTCCTTGGTTTCAATTAAATAATTAAAAGTTTCCGGAACTTGAGTCGGACTAATTATTTTAACCTGTTTATTTTCCTGCTCTAAAAAGTATTCCATCGCTAAATTAGCTGAAATACTGTCGCCGTCCGGACCCCGGTGCAAGCTCAAAAGAATTCTGTCTGCCTGGTCTATTTTTTTCTTAATTTCTGAAGCAATCTGTTGATCAACAGCCATAAAGGATTTTAACATAAAGCTATCTGAAATTTATTTACTTCTCTAATTTTTTGCTATAATTACTATTGTTGAATATTCATTTTTCATAAATAATGAGACTAGAGCGCGATTATGCTATTTCAAAACCTAGGCTTGAAAAAAAGGAGCTGTCCCCGACTGAAATAGAACACTTACAACAAACTTGGTCCTCAATACAAAGACTAACTTCTCCCTCAACCGGCCTAGCATGCGATCGTATAAGAGAAGATCAGAAGTACAGCTACTATACTTCTCCCTCCAATATCGGCGCCCAGCTTTGGAGTGCAGTCATTGCCAACCAAGAAAGCTTAGGTAACAACCCCAAGCAAACAGCTGAAAAAACATTAGATACTTTATCTGAACTAGAAACGCATCATGGTCTTTTTCTTCAATGGAACGATACCGAAACAGGTCGACCTTTATCTAGATTTTCGTTGCAGCAAGAAAAAGTAGAAAAATTTGTTTCTAGTATCGATAATGCCTGGCTAGCAATAGGATTAATGACAGTAAGAGAAGCAATCCCTGAACTGGCTCAAAAAGCAGACTCCATATTAAGGGAAATGGATTTTGAAAAATTTTACGATAAAAGAAGCCAATTAATCAGAGGTGGTTTTTATCCAGAAAAAACGTCTGAATACAATCAATTGGTCTGGCGTTACCAAGTTATTAACTCAGAAACCAGAATTATTTATTATGTAGCTATTGCTAAAGGAGATATTCCGCCGGAAGCTTATTACGCCCCGTACCGAACTCCCCCTCCCAAATTAGTGCAGAAACGAGAACCACAAGGTACCTGGAGAGAAACTAACGGAAGAAAAACATTTCACGGTCATTACTTTGATACCGCCAGCAGATACAAATTCATTCCTAGCTATAACGGCACCGCCTTTGAACCCTTAATGCCAGCCCTATTTGTACCTGAACATAAATGGTCACCTAATTCCTGGGGATTAAATCATCAGCGACACATTGAAGGACAAAAACAATACGGCATGAATGTTGGCAAAGGAAAGCGTCTCTGGGGAATTTCACCCTGTGACTCCCCTTATGGTTATATTGAAGCTAGAATTCCAGAAATGGGTATTAATCCAAATAGATATCGCTTTCATCATTCTAAAGTTATTACCCCACACGCCATATACCTTGCTCTCCCCCACCAGCCGGAAGAAACCTTATCAGCTTTAGATCAATTAGAAAAGGAATTTCCGGAAATAAGGAATGGGCATGGTTATTGGGATTCTATTACTTTCCCTCAACAAGAAATCACTAAAACCCAGCTTAGTCTCAACCAAGGAATGATAATGGCCGCATTAGGCCATCAACACCTATACCAAATATTGGAAGAACCACTTAAACGAGTAAAGCCATTAATACAATCTGAAAATTTTGGAATCAAATAAACTTGTTTACTTCCTTGCTCAATGATAAAATTAAGTAGTTAATGGTCCGGTGGCGAAGTCGGCTAACGCAGCGGTCTGCAAAACCGCTATTCAGGGGTTCGAATCCCCTCCGGACCTCAGTAAGCGCCCGTAGCTCAGCCAGGCAGAGCACCGGCCTTTTAAGCCGTGGGTCGAGGGTTCGATTCCTTCCGGGCGCACACTTTTATCTTAAATTCTTTCTTATCTTTCTTATTGCCTTATCAGTGGCGACAAAATCCAGCCAGTGCCGAGGCGGGGTTTTTCTGTCTTTAACCGGCATAATTTCAACCACGTCGCCGCTTTTAAGCCGATGATTTAACTTGACCATCTTTCCGTTAACTTTTGACCGTCCACATAGATTGCCCAGTTCGGTATGAATCTGATAGGCAAAATCCACCGGGGTTGCCCCTTTAGGCAGCTGGATAATATCACCTTTCGGAGTCAAAACATAAACATAATCAGCAAATACTTTAACTTGAAACTGTTTCCTCTTTTCCCCTTTTTTCCAGGAAACCAGTTCTTTAACCCAGTTATACTGGTCACAGGGAATGCTTTTTCCGCCGGCAATTTTATAAGCAATATGAGAAGCCGGGCCAAATTCATTATGTTCATGCATTTTATTCGTCTTTATCTGGACTTCTACTGTTCCTTCCTGCCACTCGATTGTGGTTTGAATCGATTGATACCCATTAGGCTTGGGATTGGAGATATAATCATCAAATTCTTCAGGAATATGGCGCCATTTACTGTGAATTACCCCTAAAGCCGCATAACAATGATTAATATCCTGAGCCAAAATTGTTATCCCAATTTGATCCAAAACTGCTGACGGATCTTTTTTGGTTATCTTCCCTTTTTTTAAATACCGTTTTATCTTTTTAAAAATGCTCCAATATCCCTTAGCCCGGCCGTAAACCTTCTCATATTTAATATTTTTTTCTTGCAGAACCGTTTCTACGCTGTTAATCAAATCCCGAAGACTTTCTTTTCTCCGTTTTTTCCCTTTGGCCAGTTTTTTTCTCAGCCATTTAAACTCTTTAGGATAAAGAATTTCAAAAGCTTTGTCATCCAGCTCCCGCTTATATGCGCCCAATCCGGCGTATTCCGCCAAAGGTGAATATAAGTGAAAAACCCGCTTGGCAAATCTTATCTGCTGCTCTTCGGGTAATGCCTTTATTGTCCGGGCATTATGAACCTTATCTGACAAACGGATCAACAAGACTCTGATATCGTCAACAGAAGCCAATAAAAATTTTTGAAAATAATCAATCGATTCTTGATGAAGAGGAAATTTTCTCGCCGCTTTCCGAAAAGTGCTGACGCCGTCAACCAGCAAAGCTGCCTCCAAACCAAACTCTTTTTCCAAGTCTTCTAGAGAAACTTTGTTCTTCCCTTCATCTAAAACATCATGAAGAAGAGCGGCTATAATCGAATTTTCATCTAATTTCAAATCCGCTATTAATTTGGCAACTGCCAAAGAATGGCTTAAAAACGGCTTCCCCGACAAGCGGTCCTGGCCGCGATGGACTTTTTCAGCAAACCGATAAGCGTGTTCAATCCGCTTTTGGTCCGCTTCGGGATTATATTGAATAATTTGATTTAATAACTCTTTCATTTTCCGCCTCCGGCATTAATAATATACCAAAAAACAACTTAAAAAATTAGTAGGAGCTAGATAGTTTTGACCCGTTTCCGATATTCTTTCAACACGCTTTTACTTAAATCTTTTGGGTGAAAAGCAATTAAATCCGCCTGGATTTTTTCATTTGTTATCTTTTTTTTCATCCACCACTTTTGAAATTTAAAGAAAAACAAATCTATAAATCCTATAACTTTGTCAAATATAATGCACGATCGTGCACTATATTTGACGGGCTGGGTTGGGATTTTTGAGTTTATAGACATATTCGGCAGATAGTTTTTAACCCATTGGTTATCCGATAAAAATTTATCATATTGGCTGTTTTTATCCCAAAGCAGTTTTAAATTTAAAATTTCATTAGCGGTAAACAGATTTTGGTTGAATTTTGACAAATTATCTTCTTCCAAAAACAAATTCAGACAGATTTTGTTTTTATATTTTCTATCCCCGGGTTTGCGCCTTAATCCTAAAACAGAAAGCAACCCCGTGGTTAAAAACCGAGTCGTCCATAACCAGCCGCGGGCGGTAATAATTAAAAAATCCAAATCATCTTCCTGCCGAGGGTTTTCAGCGGCGACACTGCCGGTTAAACCGACTAACTTTATCATCGGAATAATTTTTATCACCCTGGCTAATTTTTCTGCTCTTTTAGTTTTCCGGGCGGCGATTTTATTCCTTTTTTTCCGAAACCTAACCGTTTTTTCTCTACCCGGCAGAAAATAGTATTTATCCTGCTTTTTTATTTTCCCTTGATTTAAAAGCTGATTTAAACCGAACTCAACCGATTCAAGGTCGGCTTTTTTGTGATGCAGCCGCTGATGTATCTCCCGAGCAGTCAAGGGGTAATCAAAAAGGTCAGCATAAACCAATGTTTTAACTATTGCCTTTTGCATTAATTAATTTTAATGTTTCTTCTGTTTTCCCAAGCTTGTTTTAAGGTCCAGGCATCGGCATAATCAAGGTCGGCACCAGTCGGAAGTCCTTGACCCAACCGAGTAACTTTAACATCAATCCCCCGCTCTTTAATTTTGCGAGCAATATACATTGCGGTCGCCTCCCCCTCCATGGTCGGATTGGTCGCCATAATCAATTCTTCAACCCCGTCTGACTCCAACCGATCAAACAGCTTGCTGATATGAAGTTCTTCCGGGCCAATATGCTCCACCGGATTAATCACTCCGCCCAACACATGGTAGATTCCCTGGTAATCACCAATTTTTTCAAAGGCGACAATATCCAACGGCCGTTCAACCACACAGACCAGGGATTGATCTCTGCTTTGGTCGGCACAAATTGTGCAGGGGTCAGTTTCATCAAGATTAAAACATTGAGAACATTCGTGCGTCTGTTTTTTTAAATCAATCAGCGCCTGGGCAAAGTTTTCCAAATAGTGTTCCGGCGTCTGCCATAAATAAAATGTCAGCCGGGCCGCGGTTTTCGGCCCAATCCCTGGGAGCTGTTCAAATAAATTAATTAGATTTTGCAAAGACTTTGGAAGATTCATGGTCAAATTGTTAGATTGTTAAATTGTTGAATTGTCATTTGCTTAGGCGCTCTCTTGTGAATTTGATTAAATAGTTAATTTCTTTTGGCAGTACACTCAATTGTCCTGCAATATTATTATATTGTTTTTTATTTAGTAACTGTCGAACCTTAGCCTTTTCATTCCAATCTGCAGATTCTTTTACAGAACCTAAACTATAATAATTTCCCAAACATAATTTGATAAGGCAAAAGCTTTTTTATACGATGAAATGTCAGATAAATTTAGAAAATTCTTAACCATTTAACAATTCTAGCACTTTAACCATTTGAGCTATTTGAGTTACTCAAATAGCTCTCTGCTTCCAAGGCGGCTTTGGCCCCCATGCCAGAAGCGATAATATTTTGACGAT
>CAZDJQ010000028.1:0-1829 GCA_964505765.1 uncultured Gammaproteobacteria bacterium
AGTATAGAATATTTATACAAAAAAATAAATAGGCAATTTAAGCCTAATTTAGAGGGCAATTAAGGATAAATGGAGGAGTTAGATCAAATCTTCTATCTCTATTAACTTCTGATTTTTTTTATCCCTTTTTTTTATTTCCACCTTTTTATCTTCAGCGTTTTTTGAGCTTATAACTAGCCTATAAGGACATCCGATCAAATCAGCGTCAGCAAATTTTTCACCTGGAGAAATATCTTGCCGGTCATCAAAAATCACTTCCTGGCCCTGTTCTATCAAATAATGATAAACTTCATCGGCCCATTCCGCCACTTTTTTATCATCCAAATCCAATCCGACTAAGTGATACTTAAACGGAGCAACAACCTCCGGCCAAATCATTCCCTGTTCATCGTGATGAGTTTCTACAATCAAAGCCAAGCATCGGCCGACACCAATTCCATACGAACCCATCCAGATAAGTTTTTCTTTGCCTTCTTTAGTAGTATAAGTGCAGTCTTGAGGCTGTGAATAAACTTTACCGATGTTAAAGACATGGCCCCATTCATAAGCTTGGTTTTCCTGCAACCGACCGTTCTTGCATTCCGGACAAATATCCCCGGCTTTAGCATCTACAATATCGGCCAGATGTTCATACTCAAAATCCCGGCCGTAATTAACATTAACTGAGTCGGTGGTTTTCTCTTTTTGCCCGCCGATAAAGTTTTTAACCATCTTAAGCCCGTAATCACCAACATAAATTGTATCTTCTCCCCAAGAATGAACATAACCGTGCTTGGTCCCCAGCTCCTTTTCCAATTCCTCTTCTTCAGCCGGGCGAATCCAGTCCAATCCCAAATAGCGGCTTAGTTTGGTTTCATTAACATCCTGGTCACCCCGCAGGGAAGCAATATAAAGCTTTTTGTCACTGCCCCGATAAACCACATTCTTCAAATACCGCCATTCGGGTTCATTATAATGCTTAAGATTATCTTCCATCGTTAAAACCCACTCCGGCTGGTCAATAATTTCAAATTCTTTTATTTTCTCGTCAGGATTTTTGTGTTCGCGCTCAAATTCACATTTTTCTTGATTAGCGGCATAATCGCAATTATCACAAACCAAATAAATATTATCTCCGTGTCCACTGTCAACCATAAACTCATGTGATACCGATCCGCCAATAGCTCCGGAATCGGCTAAAACCGGGGTAACGTCTAAATCCAACTTACGGGCAATTCGCAAATATGCCTGAAAAAACCTTTCATAGCTTTTTTGAAATTGTTTTTCATCAGCGGCAAACGTATAGGCGTCTTTCATCATAAACTCCCGAACTCTAAGCAACCCGGCTCGCGGGCGTTTATCGTCACGAAACTTTTTAGAAAATTGATAAATGTCAATCGGCAGATCCCGATATGACGGTTGAAACATTTTTACCAACTCAACCATCATCACCTCGGCAGTTGCCCCTAAAGTAAAAGTTGAACCGTAGTGATCTTCCACCAGAAGCATCTCTTCTCCAAAAGCTTCAACCCGATCAGTTTTATTCCAAATATCAAACGGGTGAAGGGTGGGGACTTCCAGTTTTTGACAACCGATTGCTTTCATTTCATTATCAATTACCCGATAGATTTTCTCCCACACCCGCATTCCCAAAGGCAAAAAGGCCCAACGGCCGGTGGTAAATCGGCGGATAAAACCGGCTTGATAAAGCAGCTTATGAGAAGGGACTACCGCGTCAGCCGGAATTGTCTTTTGCGTGTCCCCAAATAGATTGGTATATTTTACGCCTAATTGAAAATTTTCCATTTAGTTTTTACCTTTCTTTCAAACTTACTATATATTACAATTTT
>CAZDJQ010000028.1:1929-5857 GCA_964505765.1 uncultured Gammaproteobacteria bacterium
GCCACCGGCGCGGCATCAGCGGCACCGCCGCCACCGCGCTCCAACAATACCACCATCACAATTTCCGGTTCTTCAATCGGGTAAAATAAGGTAAACCAAGCATGTGTATCATCTGAACTTTCTGATATTTCAGCCGTTCCGGTTTTACAGCCAACCGGCGGGGTAAAATCAAAAAAATGGGCAGCGGTTCCTCCCGGCTGACAGGCTTCAACCATTCCCTGCTTAACTAAATCCAAGTTTTCAGATTTAACATCTAGCATTTGACACTCGACATTTGACTGCAAACCAACATAAGGGGGGCAAACTTTGCCGCCGTTGATAATAACGGCGGTTTCGACCGCAACTTGCAAAGGAGTTACTGTTAGATCTCCCTGGCCAATTGACAGATGGTAAGTATTGCCTAAAAACCACCTTTCTCCTCTTACTTCTTGCTTCCATTCCGGAGAAGGGACAAATCCAGAAGCTTCTCCCGGTAAATCTATCCCGGTTTTTTCCCCTAAGTTGAATTTATCCATCCATTTAATTAGATTTTCCACTCCTAACCATTCACCCAGCTTGTAGAAATATATGTCATTTGAACGTCTGATCGCTTTAACCAAATTAACCATTCCATCAGTCTGTCCGTGCCGCGTCCAATACCAATTCTTATACTCCCACTCGCCTACTCTAAGCACCCCGGTGTCTTCCACTTCTTTTTCGGCGTCCACCTCCCCTTCTTCCAAGCCGGCAACCGCCGGAATCATCTTAAAAACCGAACCCGGCGGGTAAACCCCGCTGATTGCCCTGTTCATCATGGCTAAATCACCACCCTCCAGCCATTGAACAATCCGAGGACTGTTTTGATCTTTAGTAAACTCATTCGGATTAAAAGCGGGATGGGAAACTAAAGCTAAAACTTCTCCGTTATCAGGATTTAAAATAACCACTGCCCCTTTTTCTGTTTTGGACAAAGCCTGATAGGCAGATTCCTGCCATTTTATATCAATAGTCAAGTCTAAATCTTGACCTGACTGAGGCTCTTTATTTCCTAATTCCCGCAAAATTAAATTCTGAGCCCCGACTTCAATCCACTTTTCACCTGACTGGCCGGACAAATGTTGATTATAGAACTGCTCAATCCCCCCTCTTCCGACCTGCTCTCCTAATTCAAACTTATTTTGCTGGACCTCCTCTTTTGTCGCTTCTCCTAAAAAACCGAGTAAATGCGCCGACGGCTCTTTAAAAGGATAATTCCGAATCCATTTCTCTTGAATTACCTGTCCCTCTGTTTGAAGTTTTAAAGCCTGATCGCGAGACAATTCCTGACCATTTTCATCAAAGTAGCGGACATCATTATCAATCAAGACTTCACCGTTGCGGTCAAATACCCGGCCCCGGGCCGCCGGCAATCTTATCCGCCTAACCCGATTTTCATCAGCTAAATTCCGAAAATACGCTCCTCTTACCACCATCAAATCAACTATTCGGGTTAAGAAAAGGCCAAAAACCAAAACCAAAATCACTTTTAAAATATCAGCCATTAGTTGCAAACTATAAATTAATAATTATTAATGATCGACTATTCCGACTGTCAATAATTTTTTTGGTTCTACCGCCCAATTAACAGTTAAGGTTTCAAAAACTTTATCTTTAGAAGGAAAAATTTCTTCTACTTGCCCGATTAAAAAAATATCACCGGTGGAACCGACGGCGCCTACCCAACTGTTTATTTCTACTTGGTCTTTAAGCAAAACGTCGCCAACCAATAAATTCCCCGGCTCTTCACTCCTGCCCTTTAGTATTCCCTGGCTGACAACCTGGCTATTTCCATTTTCAAGCGGATTAGCTGACCAAATTTTTACCGGAAGATGAATTTCAGGATGAGATAACAATCGGGCCTGATTTATTCTCCCTTGAACCTGACTCAGCTTGCCAACCAAAAATGAACCGCTGACCACAAAACTATCAACTTCCAAGTCAATATTTTCTTGATTGCTTAATAAAACCAATTCCGGTTGAAAAGCAATTACCTTTAATAAATGGAATTTAGTATCCGGCTTAACTTTAGTCCCCAATAAACGACGGGCATTTTCATTTTCCTCTCTCAACTTAAGCTGTTCTGCCTGACATTCAGCTAATTTCTGGTCTAATTCTTCCGAAGTCATTTCATCATGGTTCAGCCAACCATAAATTCCAGCTCGCGGCCGATAGGTCAAAAAATGAATCGATCTCTGAAGAATCCGCCACCAGCCCAACCATCCTCCCACTAAAAAAACAATTAAAACAACAACTGCCATTCCTAGTTTTTGATATTTATTCATTTAACTCCTCCGGTAATTCTTACTTGTTGTAATAGTTTTTTATTTTCAAGCAATTTCAATGAACCCAAGACCACACTACTGCTGGGATCACTAGCTCGCCACACCGGCATTTCTGTCAGTTCGGAAATTAATTTGTCCAACCCGCCCAACTGCGACGCCCCCCCGGTTAAAACAATCCCGCGCTGGCTAATATCAGCCGTCAACTCCGGCGGCGTCTCTTCTAATAATTCATCTATTGCCACTTTTATTTCCTGGATTATCGGGGATAATGCTTCTCTGACCTCCTCCTGGCTGACTTCAATTGTTCTCGGTAAACCGTTTTCCAGCCCTCGGCCCCGAACCGAAAGTTTATCTTTTTGATTTTGATTCGGAACAGCACTTCCCAGCAAACTTTTAATCTTTTCTGCTGTCGGCCTGCCGAGTAGAACTCCATATTTAACCCGAACAAAATTAATAATCGCTTCATCCATTTCCTGACCGGCGATTGTTAAACTCCGATGCAAAACAATTCCTCCTAAAGAAATAACCGCCATTTCTGTTGTTCCCCCGCCGACATCAATAATCATATTCCCGGCCGGTTTATTAATCGCTAATCCTGCTCCCAAAGAGGCGGCAATCGGCTCTTCCACCAGTGAGATTTTCCCGATTCCGGCATCGGTTGCGGCTGAATATACCGCCCGTTTTTCAACCGGGGTAATCCCGGAAGGAACACCAATCACTGCACTGGGTTTAAAAAATCTCGGCCATCGGGAGGGAAGTTCATTAACTATATTCAACATATAGCGCAAATAAGCCGCGGTTGCATCTAAATCCGCAATCGCCCCGTCTTGCAATAAATTAATTACTTTCATCTGCTGCGGTTCGCGGCCAACCATATATTTTGCTTTTTTGCCAAAAGCTAAAATTTCTCCTGGTTTACCAAGCTTTTTTACTCTTCTTGCTACAACGGTCGGCTGCCGGAAAATCACTCCTTTCCCGGGAACACCCACTAAAGTATTTGCCGTCCCTAAATCAACGGCCAACGATAAATTTAAAGAGTCTAAAATTGGAAATTTAAAATCCAGCATTTACTCTTATTGTATATGATAGACTTCAACTATGAAATCTTGGAATAAATTAATTTTTT
This sequence comes from uncultured Gammaproteobacteria bacterium, assembly GCA_964505765.1. Taxonomy (GTDB): domain Bacteria; phylum Patescibacteriota; class Microgenomatia; order UBA12405; family JAHJSD01; genus CAZDJQ01. Next base: position 5,356 of record CAZDJQ010000028.1, read on the forward strand.
ATTTATTCGCCATTTTATTCTTTTTCACCCCTCTGATTTTTACTACCTGGAATTATGAACTTTTTGAGTTTTCCAAAATGATTTTTGTCTATCTGCTCACCACGATAATAGTCTGGGCTTGGGTAATGAAAATTGTTGAACAGAAAAGCTTTTTTTGGAAACCGACTTTTTGGGATATCCCGTTGGTTCTATTTTTAATCGGGCAAATTTTAGCGACAATCTTTTCAATTGACCAACATACCAGTATTTTCGGATATTACTCGCGGCTGCACGGCGGTCTTTTATCAACTATTTCTTATTGTCTTTTATACTGGGCATTAGTCAACAATATCAATCCGGAGAATAAAAAAAAACTTATTAATTTTGGTTTAATTGGAGGATTATTAGTTTCGATTTACGGAATTGCCCAACACTTCGGAATAGATAAAGGTTTTTGGATTCAAGACGTTCAAATCCGGATTTTCTCTACTCTGGGACAACCAAACTGGCTGGCCGCCTATTT
>CAZDJQ010000028.1:5957-10533 GCA_964505765.1 uncultured Gammaproteobacteria bacterium
TTCTATACCACCCTTTTATTTACCAAATCCCGATCCGGATTTATTGGTTTTATTATTCCCTTTCTTGTTTGGCTGGGAGTTAATGGGATAAAAACCATCAAAAACGTCCAAGTAGGGACAAGTCGCGACTTGTCCCTACAAAAATTAGGCCTAGTTCTAGGAACCGTTTTCGGCTTATCACTAGTCATCGGCTTACCGTTTAGTCTTAATCCCCATCAACTAGCTCAGAGACTTAATTTCTCATTTCTGAGCGACGTCCAAACAGAACAAACTAAAAAAATTAAACAAACTGAAGTTCCAGAAGAATTAGACATCACTCCTTCATCTGATATCAGAAAGATCGTTTGGCAGGGGGCGATTGATTTATGGAAAAAACAGCCGGTTTTCGGAACCGGAGTTGAAACTTTTGCCTATTCCTACTACTGGACCCGGCCGAAAGCCCACAATCTTACTTCAGAGTGGGACTTTTTATACAACAAAGCCCATAATGAATACCTTAATTTTGCCGCCACCACCGGAACAGTCGGCTTGTTTACCTATCTTCTCCTCCCGATTTCTTTTTTCTATTTTTTATATAAAAATAAACAATCTTCACTAACCACTAACCACTATCCACTATCCACTATCCTTATTACTAATTTCTTCGGCTTTTCCGTTGTTCCGGTCGCAATATTTTTCTTTTTATTACCCGCTTTAGCCCAACATTCAACAAACAAAATTAAAATATTAACTCTGGCTAATAAAATCGATACTTTACTTATCCCGCTGTTTACGGTTATCGGGCTGTTTTTAGTTTTCAAAATTGCCACCTTTTGGCTGGCAGATTTCTATTTTGCCCGGGGAGTAAATCACTATCAAGCCGGATTTTTAGACCAAGGCATCAGTCAACTAAACAAATCGATTAATTACCGGCCGAATGAGCCCCTTTATTATGCCCACCGGGCCAGTGCCAACAGTCAAAAAATCGCCTGGCTGACTCAAAATGAACAAAACTGGGAGCCGGAAACAGAAATTAAAAACAGCTTAAAGGATATTGATAAAGCCTTAAAAATTTCACCTTATCACATAAACTTCTATAAAAGAAAAGCCAAAGTCAGTTATTATCTTTCCTTTCACGATTTAAAATATTTAAATGAAGGATTAGAAGCCCTGCTTACTGCGGAGAAACTAGCTCCTACTGACCCAAAGATCCCTTATAATATCGGCTTAATCTACCAAACTCTGGATAAAAACCAACAGGCTAGGCAGTATTTGGAAAAAGCGGTTGAATTAAAAGCCAATTACCAAGCAGCAAAACAAGCCTTAGAAGAATTTGAAATTTAACTTATTTTTTTAATTGTTCAAGATCAATCTCTTCCAGCTCATCTCCGGTATCTTTATAAACTTGTCCGTCTTCCTGTCTGATTCTGTCAATAAACAGCACTCCGTTTAAATGATCAAGTTCATGCTGAAAGACAATTGCCATAAAACCGGGTAATTCTTCTTCTTTTTCTGCTAATTCATTATCTTCATTAATCACCTGATACTTTACTTTTATCTCCAACCAACGCTTAACTGTTCCGTAAACATCTGGAAAAGAAAGACAACCCTCAAAAAAGTCCTGCCTGTCTCCGGCTTCGGTAATTAATTGCGGATAACTTTTGTCTTTTTCGTGACTAACAATTTGTGGATTTATATAAACATGAACATGGTCATGGTCAGCAATGGCAAAAACTCTTTTTTTTGCTCCAACCTGAGGAGCGGATAAACCGACTCCATTTTCAGCCGCCAATAAACTTTTTTTCAACTTGCTGACTAAATCCAATAATTCCTGATCAACCTGTTGAACGGATTCGCATTCATAACGGAGCTTTTTATCCGGATAAGTAACTATTGCTTTATTTTTTTTCATTTTCAGGCGGTTGTTTAAACATTAATCCCTCGGTTTTCATCCGTTTTATACAACTAGTGCATAACTTCTCGGTTACTTTCTCCCCGCTGGGGGTATAATAAGTTATTTTCTGAACATTCGGGTGGAATCTTCTAATAGTTTTATTCTCGGCATGAGAAATTTTTCTCCCTTTTATTGAACTTTTTGAACAACGCTGACATCTCGGCATAATGCTGTTATAATACCAAAGTAGCATGTCTTTATCAATCCTATCAATCATTTCAATATTAATTGCGCTGACCATTCATGAATATGCTCATGCTTGGGCGGCTAACCAGCTGGGCGATCCGACTGCCCGCTTAGAAGGCCGAATGACACTAAACCCTTTAGCCCACCTTGATCCAATTGGAACATTAACCCTGCTCATTTTTGGCGTCGGCTGGGGAAAACCTGTTCCAGTTGATTCCTATAATCTTCAAAACAAACGTCGCGATGAAGCTCTAATTTCATTAGCCGGTCCGGGGAGTAATCTTATTTTCTCCCTGTTATTAGCCGGAATTAATCTAGTCTTCCCAATACCGATTTATTTGCTTCAGCCATTAATCGCCATTAATCTAGGATTGGGGTTTTTCAACCTTATTCCGCTTCACCCTTTAGACGGAAGCAAAATCCTGACCGGAATACTTCCTTTTGAAACTGCAGCTGAAGTTGAGGATATTTTAACCCAATTCAGCATTCCACTGCTTATTACATTATTCTTACCTTTATTCAACGGCCGGTCACTGCTTGACATTTTACTTATCCCCAGCATTAATTTCCTCCTCCAAATTCTAATCTGAATTTTATTTTATTTAGACTACTTGACAACTTAGTTAAATCCTGGTTAGAATTAATCATCCCGTTGGGACATTGACAATTAGGCGAGAGCTTTTCCTTCACAACTAATCTAAGGGAGAGCGGAGTTCACCAGTGACTTACAATGTGATTGGTGACAGCTCACCCACTTTGATATTACAGGGAAAATTTCGCCTACTACCCCAACGGGATCTTTGTATTTCTATTTAATCCACTATCCCCCATCCATTATCCATTCTGATATTCTTTGATATAATAACTTTAGTGCCTGAGTAGCTCAGGGGCAGAGCAACCCCCTTGTAAGGGGTAGGTCGTCGGTTCAATTCCGACCTCAGGCTCCAAGCTCCCGTAGCTTAACGGATAAAGCACTGGTCTTCGGAACCAGGGATGAGGGTTCGATTCCTTCCGGGAGTACACATTTTTACCGAAGAGCAGGAGGAGTCGCATAGCGGCCAATTGCACATGCTTGGAAAGCATGAACCCGTCAGGGTTGCGTGGGTTCAAATCCCACCTCCTCCGCAGAATCTAACTACGCTCGTTTAGAAAATAGATTATTAAAAACCATGGAAGAACTAGGAACAAATTTTGAAAAACAATCAAAGGTAACAGAAGAAGAAAAGTTATCTTCTACAATTAGACATCGATCTCTTAAACTCAAAGAACATTTTGGGACACTAAATCAAGAAGGGTTTGACGAGCTTTTATCTTTTGATTTTCAGGCTCATCTACAAGAGAATCCACCGATTAAAGAAATATTTTCACCACAGGAAGAGCTAGCCAGAATAAGAAGTCTACCGAGAGAAGACAAGCGGGAAGCTCTTGATATTTTCAAGCAAAGATTGGCAACTCAAAGAAAGGCATGGGACGATGCAGACGTTTTATCGAACGAAGTATAGAATTTAACCACAGTATTCCAAAAGATAAATTAATTGATTTAGTTGATCAGTTTAGTTCACCTTATGGCTTTACTAAAGAACAGAAACAAATAGCCGAGCAGTTAATTGATGGATATTACGAACAACGCCGGAGAGCATTAGATGCGAGACAACAGCACCCAGAAGATATTGAATTGATAAATAAATTGACAGGTGTAGATTTGGGTAGAAATGAAAATGTCCGCGTGTCCGTCGGACCAATGACTATTGATATTGATACAAACGGATTTAACTCGGGAAGATTGTTTGAAAGATCGGAAAAACCTGTGATCGGTTTTAAAAGCGGAGGATTCGCTTCCCAAAGTACAGGAGAAAGTCCAGTTTACTACACGGTTGTCAATCAAGATAGGTGGATTAGGTGGGCACACTATATGGATCCCTCGGGTGAAAAGACACGCAAACACGAGCACGAACACCAAAAAAATAAATTGTTTGAAGCAGTCTTTGAAAATCAAATTAGTGAGAAAGAAAGTGACGACTTGTATTCAAATTATCAAACAGAACAAGACCCTGACATAAAAAGAACTATTCTTAAAGATTACTTTCGTCATAGAAGAGCAGAGGCACTAGAAGAAGCAAAAGATGAAATTACAGCCTGTCTTTACGACAGATCTCTTTCAATTTTGAAATCACAATTGGCAGGATTGTTTTTCAAACAAGAGGGTGGTCCCTATGACTATCTTGATTTCTTGCGTGATTTTGAGTCGAAAAAGGATGACACTTTGTACCAAGAAACATCACAGCAAATGTTAGTGAAAGAATATAGAGCAATTATCGAAGAAGCTGTTGATTCATTCGCAAGATTAACAAAAAAAGGCAAATATTCTGAACAAGAAGCAATTGCCCTCTTAACAGATAAATCCCTTTCTGATTGGCCAAAGACTGTAAAACGTTTATTAGAGCAGAAATAGGAGTT
>CAZDJQ010000029.1:0-10275 GCA_964505765.1 uncultured Gammaproteobacteria bacterium
TCGCGACCTTCTCCTTGGAAGGGAGACGCTCTAGCCAACTGAGCTACTCCCGCATTGGCCTGCCGTGTACCCCACGTGGTACGCGGTGCCGAGGAGCAGAATTGAACTGCTATCCCAGGTTTTTCAGACCCGTGCCGTGACCACCTTGGCTACCTCGGCTGATTTACTAAGTGCCAGAGAGGGGAGTCGAACCCCTACCCCGTAAAACGGGACACGCTCCTGAGGCGTGCCTGTCTGCCAATTCCAGCACTCTGGCTCAATGCAAACAGTAGTTTGAGTTTACCAAAATTGCGAATTATAGGCAAGCCAAAAGGGTTAGTTCCTTTCCAGGGTATAACTGGTTGGATAGTAAAGAAAAATAGCGGGTAATTCCTCTGAAATTGCTTTTTGAAATTCCTGATAGATCTCAGTTCTTTCTTGAAGATCATTAGTCTTTCTCCCTCGTTCCAATAAGTTATCGATTCTTTCGTTTTTAATCCCGGTGATATTTCCGGGTTGAGTGGAATGCCAAAAATAGTATTGATCTGGATCGTTAGGGATAACCCCGTGTCCTAAGAAAAATTCAAACTCATTTTCGTTGGGCAAAAACCGAGTTACTTTTATTTGAATTTTCAAATTTAGCTCTTTTTCCCAATTGCTTTTTATTGCTTCGGCGTCATCTAAAAGTTCTGGTAAAGTATGAAGGATAAATGTATTGTTTTCAATTCCTTCAAAGTCTTCTAATAGGTTTTTGGCGTGCTTGGCATCATAGTCATAAGGTTTTACGTTTCTTTCGTAGGCCCAGGAGTTGGGAGCAATTGGACTTACTGCCCGATCTTTAGAAGGTTTTTTTTCTATGGCATAAGCAAGTGATTGTCTGAATTTTTTTTCGGATAAAATGTCTTTTCTGGTATTTATAAAGACAGCTGCATATTTTTCCGGGGTGTTCTGGCCGGTTTTAATAGTAATATTTGGCCAATTTTTTATTCGGTCAATATTGGTCACTTTCCAAGCGGTGTTAATTTCACCGAGTTTAAACGCGGTTAGTAAATCATCTTCATGGGGGTAAAAATAAAAGCGCATTTTTTGTTTTTGATTGTCAGCTTTTTTAAGTAATAAAGAACTTATTGATCCTCCTGTCGTTCTAATTTGGTCAATTTTGTAAGTTCCCAAACCAATGTTGTCCTTTTTATAAAGAGGTTTGCTTAACAGAGTTGGTAATGGCGCAAAAGGAGATTCTAGCTGGAACTTAACCCCGTTTTTTATCGGAATAATTTCGATTCCTTCTATTTGGTAATTAATTTCTTCCGGTCTTAAGGGACTATTATCCTGCCATTTTAAGGAATCTTCTAAAGTGAAAACATACTCTAGTCCATTGTTTTGAATCCCCCAGTTTTTAACTATTGGGGAGCTGGTAGCCGTTCCGTTGGGAAGAATTTCCGTTAACCCGTGACTTATGTGTTTGGATACTTCCGGAGGGAGATTTGTGAGTTGGTAATTTCCAACCAAGCCAATTCTGGGTGTGGCCGGGAAAAATTTTTGGGATATTTTTACAAAATTAGAAGCAAAATAAAAAAGTAATCCTCCAGAAACAGCGCTGAGGACAATAATATACCAATACCGTTTAAATGATTTAATTATGATTTGCGACCAAATTCTTAATTTTTTCATTTTATACAAAAATTTGCCATAAAGATAAGCCAATGAAAAGGGCAGCGGCAATGAAGGTAGTGATAAAAGTAAGTTTTTCTATTCCTCGCCTGGTAAACTTCGGTCGAATAAGTGAAACACTTTGTTGGCTGTTTTCCGGTGAGGTTTGTAGTAATATCAATCCGCTTAGAATTAAGGATATTAATATTTGAATGACTAGAAAATATGTTTTCATTTTAGTAATTGACTTAAAATTGACATTATTAAATTAAAAAATAAAGCAACGATGATATAGCTGATAATTAAATTAAAATTATGTGATGGAAAAACAATTTCATTCCAGTTTAATCCGGGAAAGGTATATCGAGTGAGGCTGAATCCCTCAATCAAAGTGGTCGCAACAAATAATCCTAAAACGTTGATAATCCATCTTAAAGTGCCCAGAGTCAGTAAATTGATTGGTAACAAAAGTATTTTCGCAATTGGTTTAAGAAAGAGTTCAAAAATAGTTAAGGCTGCGCCAGCCAATAGCAAAGTCTGCCAGGCCGTTTCAAACTGGATATTCCCAAGAACAATTTCCGTTATTTTAAGAGAAATTGTAATAATTAAAAATGTTTTTAATAATTTCTTCATCTCTTTAGTAGGTTAGCAAAAACACGCTTAATTTGCAATTTGAGAGAACCTATTGGGTTGTTGTTCCCCCACTCCAGCTGGTATTTTTCTTGGTTGATTTCAATCTCGTATTTGGGGCTGGTAAATATTTTTTGCCAAAATTTAGGGGAAGTTACTTCAATTTCAGTTTCTCCATATGGAGGAAGAGAGTCAACCGTAATCTTTTCCTGATTGCTTCCGGACCAGCCTGATAATTTTATATTCAGCTGGTTTACGGCGGCTAAACTAGTATTTTTTACCTTAATAATAGGGTTTGATGGGTTTTGAACGAGTTCGGGGGTGATTTTAAGTTCTGGTGACGGCAGAATATCGGTAGCAAAGTCGACATTAACATTTTTTTGAGAATTATCAGTTTTATAAAATCCGGGTGGATTAGGGTTAATACTGCTTTGACCATGAGTGACAAATACAAAATGGCCTAAATCAAAGCCTTTTATAAAATCAAGTCCGCCGGTGGTTTTGGTCCAGGTCGGGTCAACCGGTATCCAGCGGTTCTCATTTTTATCCCAATATTCTGCCCAGGAGTGTAATACGTCATTGTCAGCGCTAAGGCTAACAATTTCTTTGTTATTAGTAAAAGCAAAACCTTGTAATTCTCGAGCCGGGATTCCCTTAGCTCTTGCTAAAGTAACAAATAAGTCGCTGAACTCGGTGCACACACCAGATTGTGATTGATAGGCAGCTAGCGCCCCTTTTCTTTTGGTATTTCCTAGCGTTTCATAATCGTAATCTAAGTGATTAACGACAAAATTATAAATCTCTGTGACATTGTTGAATTCGGTGGCTAGATTTTGGAATATAGAGTTTTTAACCGGCCAAAACTGGTCTTCTTCTAAATAAATAGAAAAATCAGTTTGATCGGTTTTTATTGTTTTTTGGGGATCAGCATAAATTTTGGCCTGCCCAGTAATCAGAATATTTTTAGCTTCATTTGGTAAAAGTGAATATATCGCCAGCCAATTATTATCCTTATCTTTAATTATTTTTTGGGGTTCGGGAGAAATTTGGCTTAAGACAACGGTTTGGTAGTTGGTATTGTGGGGCAGTGGTATTTTTTCTTCGCTTGGATTAATCGCACTTGTGTTTTGTAGAAAATATTTTAATTCAAAGTCAAAAAGTTGAAATTTGCCGAATATTAGGCTGATTGATTTATCGTCTAATTGGCTTTTCAAAAAAGTCAGGATTTGGGTTTCTTTTTGTTCAGTTTTATAAGGGTTGATTGAGCTGTAAGCCAAACTGCCAAAATTAGCTGGAACTTCTATTATTAATTCTAGGTCGTTGATTTCTTCAAAATTTGATAAAGACGGAATATTTAAATGCCAAATTTGTCCTTGTTTTTTAGCTAGTTGGGGAATTTCATAACTGACATTAAAAAATAACTTTTCGTTTTTGCCGACTGATTTGTCATTAAATTGTAATTTAATTAGAGTATTTTCAGCTTTCCGTTCAACATCTTGGATAATGCTTCCCTGGCTGTCTTCAGCCTGAATTTTTTTAACCTCGTTGCCGCTAATTTCTAAATAATAGCTTTTGGGGTAGATGTTGGAAAAATTGTTTTTTAAGCTAATTTCCTGATTAACCTTAGCGTCTCCGCGTGGGCCAATGTGATAGGTGATTTTATAATTAGACGTAAATTCCAGGCTGGCGAAGACAGGTTTTGCCGGCAGAATTAATCCAATTAAAAACAAGCAGAATAAATTTGATAAAATATTTTTAAGCATATTTATGGTTCATTATACAAAACAAACACAAATGAGGCTAGGAAAACTTTATTTGATCACCACCCCGATAGGGAACCTTGGCGATATCAGTTACCGAGTGGAAAAAACTTTGAAGGAAGTTCCTATCATTCTGGCTGAAGATACTAGGAAGATCCAAAATTTACTAAACCATCTAAAAATAAAGGATAAAAAATTAATTTCTTATTTTGAAGGGAATCATTGGGAGCGTATTCCCAGAGCAATTAAATCCTTAAAACAAGGGAAAAACATCGGCTTAGTTACTGATGCGGGAGCGCCTTTAATAGCTGATCCGGGTTATCAATTAGTCAAGTCTGTTCTTAATCAGGGGCTTAGTGTTGTTCCGATTCCTGGTCCAAGTGCAGTAATTACTGCTTTAATGGGAGCCGGTCTGCCTTGTGACAAGTTCTCTTTTCTCGGCTATCTCCCCAAGAAAAATTCAAAAAAATCGAAGTTATTTAAAACCTTAAAGCGAGAATCTTTAATAAAAACGATTGTTTTTTATGACAGCCCGGAAAGACTCTTACCGACATTAAAGCTGCTTAAAACTGAACTGGGAGATTTTAAAATTTCAATTTGCCGAGAAATGACTAAAAAATATGAAGAATTTATTCGGGGTGATATAAGCCAAGTAATTAAAGAGCTGGAGAAAAAAGAGATAAAGGGAGAAATTACCGTTGTTGTCTATTTAGATTAACTCTAATATACGATTGTATTTAGCTATTCTTTCCCCTCGATTTGGGGCACCAAATTTGATAAAGTCGGCTTGATATCTAAGGGCAAAATCCGCGATCCAGGCATCATTTGTTTCTTGTCCCCGGTGGGAAACAATTGTCTTTAATCCAAGTTTTTTGGAAACTTTTAAGGCTTCTACCGCTTTTGTTATGGTTCCCTGCTGATTGGGTTTAATAACAACCCCATTAAAAAGCTTGTCTGCTCCGAATTTAATTTTGTCGGGATCAGTGACTGTTATGTCATCACCGATAATTAAAGTGTTTGTTCCAAGTTCTTGAGTTTGGTTAAAAAAGGTCTGCCATTGTTGATGATTATCTTCGGGAAACGGGTCTTCCAAACTAAAAATCGGATAAGTTTTAATAATGGTCAGCATTTCCTCGACAGTAAATGGATTTACGTTTGCGGCCACATCCAAAGCAATCTTTTTAGCTTCAAGTTCAGTTAATATCTCTAAAAGATCATTATCATTTAGCCCTTTTGGAGACATTCCCCCTTCACTTCCAACCGTATCAAGGTGATTATTTTCTTTTAAATATTGTTGGGTTTTTTTGTAAAAATCTATCCCGTTAACAAGATTTTCTGTTACAATCATAAATTCTTGTATTTTTATATTGGGATTACCGTGCTCGCCGCCTTCAAAAACAAGCATCATCATTTGAGGTTTTGTTTCTACAGTTGTTTCTTTAAGCTTAAAATATGCAGCGGAGACTGCTAATGTTGCATTGCTTCCCCACTGGTTTGCTGCTAAAATTTGATCCAGCTCTTCTTGATTTAAATCTAAATTTTTCACTTTTGGAAATATCTGATTATTTATTTCATCTAAAGCCTTTAAAATCGGACTTGTTGCTTTTTCATCCTTTCCGGTAGAAATTCCGGCTGGAACTGAAGCGCTAACTGTTTGATTATTTTGGCTAGTTAGCCGGCATTCCACTGTCCAGTTGCCACTGGAATTAAGGATCTTTTTGGCTTTTATATTTTTAATTTTCATTTTACGCATGACTAATTACTTTTTCTTAATTTTTCTATTTTCAGCCCAACTAATAATTTCTCTAGTTCGATTAATCGCATCCGGGCTAACCGATATACTGCTGATTCCCCAATTTACAAGTTTTTCAACTAAATCCGGATAATGACTTGGCGCTTCTCCGCAAATTGAGCTGGTAATATTTTTTTTCTGGCAGGTTTTAATTGTCTTTTTTATTGCCCACATTACCGCTTTTTGCCGAGTATTAAAAGTATAGGCAATTTCACTATTATCCCGGTCTATTCCTAGAGTTAACATAGTTAAATCATTGCTTCCAATGGAAACGCCGTCAATTCCGATTTTAATAAACTCATTAAGTAAAATAATGTTGCTTGGGATTTCCACCATCATCCATAATTTAAAACTGGGCCCGCGATTTAAGCCGTAATCGTTAATTATTCTTTTAACCTCTAATAATTCGCTTGGGGTTCGGACAAAGGGAATCATCAGCCATAAATTCTTTAAGCCGCTTTTATTGCGGACTCTCTTTATTGCTTCCAGTTCAAGTTCAAAAACATCAGGAAGACTGAGATATCTCAAAGCCCCTCTAAATCCCAGTAATGGATTTGGCTCCTTTGGTTCATACAAATCTCCCCCTTCTAAATTTCGATACTCATTTGTTTTGAAATCAGTTGCTCGGTAAACCACCGGACGGGGATGAAAGGCTTTGCAAAACTTTTTTATTCCTTTAGTTAAATCTCGAATATACTTTTCTTGTTTTTCTTCTTGGATTAGTTTTTGCGGATGTTTGCCGATTCTAGCGATCATAAATTCTGCTCTCAGCAGTCCGATTCCGTCAACGTGTTTTTGGCTCATTTCCTTGGCCAAGCTTGGATCGGCCAAATTGACGTAAAGCTCGGTTGCGGTATTAATTTTTTGTTCTTTTTGCTTCTTTTGTTTCTTTTTTCTCTTTTTTTTCACTATTCCCTTACTTATTTTTCCGGATTCTCCGTTGACAGTGACTCTCATCCCCGGTTCTAAAACTTGGCTGGCTTTTTTTGTTCCTACTATGCAGGGCACACCCAGCTCACGAGACACAATTGCCGCGTGTGAAGTCAGTCCGCCCAAATCAGTTATTATTGCTGCCGCACGCTTCATTGCCGGAACAAAATCCGGGGAAGTCATTGGTGAAACTAATACTTGACCTTTTTTTATTTTGTCAATTTCAGAAACGTCTTTTATAATATTTACCTTTCCCTGGCCGATTCCCGGACTGGCTCCTGCCCCGGTTAAAATGACATCCCCCTTAACTGCCCCTTTTTGTCCTTGGCTTGTTCGTGTTTGTTTATCAATTGTGGTAACCGGTCGCGTTTCAACAATGTAGAATTTATTGTTTGCCCAGGCCCACTCAATATCTTGAGGGAAGTAATAATGGTGGTGAATTAATTTTCCTATTTTAGCTAATTCGACAATATCAGAACTATTAAGCTTTTGTTTATTTTGCTTTTTTGCCGGAACTTTAGAGTGAATATTCTTCCCTCGAGTTCTAATTAATTGTTCTTTTTGCTCATTTGTTTTGATTCTAACTATCCGATTTATTTTCTTTTTCACCACATAACGATCAGGGGTAACGGTCCCGCGGACCAGATATTCGCCTAATCCCCAAACTGCCTCAATCACCATTTTTTCCTTATCATTAGTTACCGGATCAATGGTAAACATTACTCCGGAAGCCTCAGATTGAATCATTTTTTGTATTACGGTTGCCAGTCCAATGTTGAAACGCTCAAGCCCTCTTTGTTCACGATAAAAAATTGCGCTGGGAGTAAACAGCGAAGCCCATGATTCTCTTACATAATTAACGACGTTGGCTTCTCCTTTGATATTTAAAAATGATTTAAGCTGTCCGGCGAAAGAATCAACTGACGCATCTTGGGCGGTGACCGTCGGGCGGATGGCAACATACGAGTGTTTTAATCCGAGAAGCTCCCCCAACTTATGGTAATTATCTATTATTTCCTGGGCTAAATCCTTGGGCATCTCGGCAGAAGTGATCATCTCTTTTATTTTAGTAGCTGCTTGGTTTAATTCTTTTCCCTTATCGATATTAGTTTGCTTGATAATCTTATTAATCTCATCATTTAGATTATTGTGATTAATAAAATTAAAATAGGCTTTGGCGGTAACTACGAAGCCGGGAGGAATAGTCTCTCCTAAAAAACTGGCCATTTCGCCTAAATTTGCCCCTTTACGGCCAACGTGTTCAACATCATCCTTGTTTATGTTTTTAAACCAGATAATATTTTTGCTATTTTTTTTCATCTTGTCGATTGTAATCATCTTCTATTCTTACCGTGGTCCCCTTTTCAGGGCTTGAAACTTCAAAAATAAAACTATCCCTTAAAGCCTTGATTCGATGTTTTTGATTAATTTTAATATGGTAGCCGTGTTTTGGCTTCATTATCTTTTTTATAATCTTGCCGCTTTCATTTTCAAGCCAAATTCTTGCCTTACCTTTAAACAGGCACAAAGTTTCTTCTTTTCCGGTATGGTATTGAAAAGAAAATTGATGCCCCTTTTTAATAAATAAAATTTTTCCTACCCTAGGATGATTAGCTGGGGTAAAAATGAGTTCGTATCCCCAGGGTTTATTAATTTTATTTTGAATCATTAGAAATTTTTACCAAGTGATTAATTAGTTCTTCTCCGCCTTCATGCTGCAACTTGGAAGTGACAAAATCAGTTTTGTAAGGTAAAGTTTTTGGATTTGTAGTAACGCTTATTTCAGCTATTTTCATTAATTCAACGTCGTTGGGATCATTTCCAACTGCCAGTGTATTTTCGGGTTTCAGATTTAGTAAATCAAGGACAAGCTCCAGTCCGGTCCCCTTATTAAATTCCCGCGGGCCGATATCGTATGCTTCACCGCTCCATAAACAGTGATATTTATCTTCTGGATCGAGTTGATCAACTAATTTTTCAATTTGTCTATCTTTTTGGCGGCAGTGAACGGTAATTAAAAATTGCTTAGGCTCAAAACTAATGATATTGGTGTTGGTTTTTGATAACAATCTGATTTTCTGCTTGATAAGAGTTAATTTTTCAAGCTCTTCTTTAGAAAAGGTCATTAATTGATGAACTTTTCCATTGTGCAATGTAAATATCCCCATCTCACCCTGTAGAATTACGTTCTCCCATAAAAGTGATTCATACATTCTGGTTAAAAAAAGCAGTCCTCTCCCACTGGTAAACACCAATTTAAATCGGCTTTTTAAAATCTTTAATTTTTCAAAAACTGCCGGGTTTGGAGCTTGGCTGCGAATAACCAATTCATTATTTTTTTCCCTGATATCAGTCCCTTCCGGCATAGTTACTCCGTCGCCGTCAAAAGCAAGAAGTTTTATATTTATTAATTGTTCTGGGGTCAGTTCAGATATATTTTTCATGATTGGATTCTAACTCTATTATTAAATTTAACAGTTTATTTTCTAAAGTGCAACCAAGTTTTCCGGTTTTATTTAACCAGTCGACATTAACTAAACTTAAATAAAAAGCTTCAATTTCATCAGCAGTTAAGTTCTTTATTTGGTTTAATATTTTTTGCTTTTGCCAGCCGGGTAATTTTAATAAAGCCTCATTTTTTTTAGCGAGATACATTTTTTTTGCTCTTTTTTGTAAAAAATATAAAATTAATTCCGGCGGATGAGTCATCTTTAATTTATTAAAAAGTTTAATGCTCTTACTAAGTGACCCCTTCCCCAATTGATCTAAAAAATTAAACAAATGATTAGGAAGTTTGAAATGTTTGATCTTGCTCTGATAATCCTTAGCAATATTTAATTTTGAAGAGCTTACTTTTTCCCCTTGCCATATAAAGAAATCAATATTTGAGTTAAGTTTTTTAACTTGTTTAAAAATATTTAACAACGGTTTTTTTTGAAGTGAAAACAGGCCCTCTAAAACTAATGCCTGTTTTTTAGGGGTGGCAAATAATCCGCCGCTGTGTTTAACGAGATTTTCAGAATTAATTTTTTTCCGCGATATATAATCGACTTTAGAATATTTTTCTAAATCTTTTGCTAATTGTTGGCGGCTTTTAAAGATGTCTTTTCCATGATATACCTGTATCATTTTAATAATAGCTTGCAGGGTATTGTTGGGTTGTTTAACCGCAGTGATTTATTAAACCTTAAAAACCTCATCACCTTCTTTTACTTGTTCGCCCTCTAGAATTTTAATAGCCACCTCTTGTCCGGTTTCCGCTCGATCAATGCTTTCATGATCTATTTCCATCGAGGTTACCTCTTGTTCAAATTCTTGCCCTCGGCCAACAATTTTAATAGTGTCGCCTACTTCAAAGGGCTCTTCAACTTCAAGAACACCAACGTTAATATTGCCGAAGAAATGAGTGATGGTTCCTACCTTTAAATCTGCCATTTGCTTAATTTTCACCTCCTTTTATGTCTGAAAACTATAGAATAATTGTAGTAAACTTTAATGTTTATAACAAGCGGGAATCATAATAGATGTTAAAAT
>CAZDJQ010000030.1:0-2694 GCA_964505765.1 uncultured Gammaproteobacteria bacterium
GCTCCCCGGGCTGGATTCGAACCAGCGACCTAATCCTTAACAGGGATCCGCTCTACCGCTGAGCCACCGGGGATTAAGTTTTTAACGAACACTTTATTATACAATAAGCCGGCCTTAGATTGAATAACCTCACAATTGCTGTTATATTTATCAGTAAATGCCGTATTTGTCTTTAGGAACAATATTTTTTCTAACCGGAATGATCACTGAAGTTGCCGGCTTCGGCACCTCAACTCTTTCAATGTCATTACTTCCCTTGCTGATCCCCTTAAATACAGCCGTCCCCTTAGTAGCGCTCATTTCTGTTATTGCCACCGGTTATGTCGCTTACCGGCTAAAGGTCCCGAAAATACTTGACCACTTAAGCCCGATTTTTATCGGCTCAATATTCGGGATTCCTTTAGGCATTGTTTTTTTTAATCTAGTAGGCAATCGGCCGTTGTCAATCTTATTGGGCTGTTTTCTAATCTTTGCTTCGCTTTTACATTTAATCGGGAATCAAACAGCCTCGGTCATTAACAAAATCCCCAATTTTTTGATGGGAGTTATTGCCGGCTTTTTCGGCTCGTCCATAAATATAAACGGCCCTTTAATCGGGGTCCACACTTCCAGCAATGAATTTTCAAAAGAAAAAAACAAGGATCTAATTACTACCTATATGTTTATTACCGGTTTATTTACCGTTGCCGGACATACTTTTATGGGCAATATCAATCAGGAAGTGTTATTTTATTTATTATTTGCCCTGCCCTCATTATTTGCCGGACTTTTCCTGGGAAAACTGGTATTTAAGCACGTAAAAATCGAGTTGCTCAAAACAATCATTTACCTGTTCGTTCTTTTAGCCGGAATAAAGCTCCTGTTTTAATCAGCGGTTTTTGTTTGCTGGTTGACAAACCAGATTTGGTTCTGGTAAATTAAATTATGACTAATCATGAAGAGGCGTCTACAGCCAAGAACCAAGGTAATGTCCGGGCAGTATTAACATATGTTGCCGGCTGGATTACCGGTCTCATTTTCTTATTAATTGAAAAAGAAGATGAGTTTGTCCGTTTTAACGCCGCTCAAAGCGTTGTTGTCTTTGGCGGGTTAACTTTAATTTCATTTGTTCCAGTTTTGGGACAAATATTAAGTATTTTCCTATGGCCTTTAGGTCTAATCCTCTGGATATTCCTAATGGTTAAGGCTTACAACAACGACAGGTTCGAAGTTCCTGTTGTTGCTGACCTGGCCGGAAAATTGGAAAAGAAAATTAAACCCCAAGCTTAATTTTGGGAAACGGCACTAATCGCGGGTAAATTTTCTTCTTTTAAGAATAGGAGCATTGCTCCGCCGCCCGTGCTGATAAAATCAAATTGATTAAAGATATTTAATTGACTGATAACATTGTGGGTGTCACCGCCGCCGGCTAATTTAAATGCATTTGATTCAACGATTGCTTGGGCAATTTCTATTGTTCCCCTCCGATTGTCATCCTCCTCGAAAACTCCCATCGGCCCGGCCCAAATTACTGTCTTTGCTTTTTTAATTTCTTGTTTAAATTCTTTAATTGCTGGTCGGCTGATATCTCGACCATTTGATTTTAAATCAGCGCAGATTACATTTGACCTTTGACTTTTGACTATTGACCTCTTTTGAGGGTGTTTTCCACCCACAAGAACTTTGTCCGCCCAGCCGGCTAGAAAATCAAGATAATTTAATTTGTCTGTTTTAGCCCCCCCTAAAACAAAAACCAAGGGCCGGGCCGCCTCTTTTTTTACTAAACTCAAAGTTCTTATCTCCCCTTCCATTCTTAAGCCTAAAAAAGAAGCAAGGTGCTGGGGAATACCGACTAAAGAAACGTGCCGGCGGTGACTGGTGGCAAAAGCGTCATTAATATATACATCCGCCAACGAACTCAGTTCTTTGGCAAATTCGTCATCATTAGCAGTTTCACCGGAATGAAAACGTAAATTTTCTAATAAAGACAAATAATTAGTAATTGGTAATGAATAATCAGCAACTAAATTGCAATCTTGAAATTTTTCAGAAAACCAATTGGCAATTGGTCGCAAACTTAATTCCGGTTCGGGCTGACCGCCGGGACGGCCTTTGTGGCCGATTAATATTATTTTCTTGGGCTTTTGACGGTGAATAAAGCCAATAGTCGGGAGCATCGCCGCCAAACGAAACTCCGCTTCATCCAAATTAACATCGCAGTCTATACGAACTAAAACCGACTTGCCAGCAAAGTCAAAACTTGTTTGTGACAAAAATCTATCTTTACTAATACTGGAACTATATTGACGTTTTGATGTCATTTCGAGCGTAGTCGAGAAATCACTCTTTTAAAAAAGCGATCCCTCCACTTCGGTCGGGATGACACATTTATATCACTTAAATGCTTCTGCCAGTTCTAAAAGTTTAGCTTCTGGGTTATCGGCTTTAACTACTGCCGAGCTGACCAACACTCCTTTTGCTCCTAATTGCAGAGATTTTTCAACATCAGCCCCGGTTTTAACTCCGGCACCGACAATAATCTGGCTTTCCGGCAGCATATTAACAATTCTTTGGATGATTTCTGGTTTAGCCCGGCTGGCAGAGGTAGTTTCACTTGCAATTAATTCCGGCGGCTCATAAGCAATAAAATCAGGCTGGGGAGAAAGTTTTTTAAGCCAATTTTGAATTTGGCCTTTAGTTTTAACACAAACCATA
>CAZDJQ010000030.1:2794-9119 GCA_964505765.1 uncultured Gammaproteobacteria bacterium
AGTTCATGCTCTGAATGGTTTAATAAAGTCCCATCTGCCCCTGCCTGCTGAGCTTGCAAAGGAGAAATATCGCCGGTATGTCTGCCCTGAAAATGAACATCAACATGCTGAAGCCAAACCTCAAGATTAGTTTCTTGCTTTATTTGCCTTAAATCTAAAGCGGAAACGACCGGAATAATTTTTACTTTAGTTTTATCAGCTACTTGCTGACACGCTTCAGCTAAATCCAAAGCGCCTCGGCCAAAAGTTTGTGGATAAATTTTAAAATTGATGAACAGCATTAAATAAATAATATCAATATAATAGTGTCTTGACAATATATACATCATGATGTATAAGTAAATCATGAAGAGAACACAAATTTATCTTAAACCTAGTCAAATAGAAAACTTAAAAGACTATGCAGAAAGAAGAGATATTTCTATATCTGAGGCAATCAGAGAATTAATTGACAATTTTTTTAAATCTAACTATAAAGAACCCACCGCTTTAGATCAAGTTTTAAAAGTCAGTGAAAGAAACCAAGCAAAGGGACCAAAAGATTTAGCCGAGAAGCACGACAAATACATCTATAACAATGATTAACGTCTTTATTGACACCAGTTACATTATTGCTTTATACAACTCTCAAGATTCCCAACATCAAAAAGCACTAAGGTTAAAAAAAGAAATCGGTCAAAATTTAAAACTTACGATTTCCAATTACATCTTTTTAGAAACAGTAACTATACTGTCTCAACAAATTGGTAAAAAGGACGCTAATGATATTGGAAAATTAATGTTTTCAAGCAATAAATTCAACTTCCTTCATATTTCACCGCGAATTGATTTAAAAAGCTGGCATGTATTCCAACAAATAAAAAATAAAAATATTTCCTATGTTGACTGCAGTAATGTAATCTTAATGAAAGAAGAACAAATTCCTAAAATAATAACTTTTGATAAAGACTTTGAAAAATTAAAAAAAGAAGCTAATTATAATTTTGAAATTCTGTCTTAACCCAAACCAACTGCTTTATGAACTTCTTCTAATTTTTTATTTGATATCTGTTGGGCTCTTTCCAATCCCTCTAATAAGACATTATTTAGATGTTCTTTATCTTGGCTGATTTTTTGATATTCTTTTTGGATTGGTTTTAAAAACTCTATTGTCACTTCAGCCAAATCTTTTTTAAACTCACCATACCCTTTGCCTTGATATTCTTGTTCCAGTTTTTTAATCGGCTTATCAGACAAAGCCGAGTAAATTGTTAATAAATTATTTATTCCGGCTTTATCCGGCCGGGCAACAATTTCACTGCCGGTGTCGGTTACGGCCGACATGATTTTTTCTTTAACTAAATCCGGCTCGTCAAGTAAATAAACCAATCCTTTATCGTTCTTGTCTGATTTACTCATTTTTGACTGGGGATCTTGTAGAGACATTACCCTTGCTCCGGCTTTCATTAACTTGTATTCCGGAATTTTAAATATTTTTTCGTATCGGGAATTAAACCGCCTGGCTAATTCTCTGGTCAACTCCACATGCTGGACCTGATCATCGCCGACCGGAACCACTTCAGTATCATAAAGCAAAATATCCGCCGCCATTAAAGCCGGATAATTAAACAAGCCAACACTGACTGCCCCTTTTTCTTTTTTGGCAATTGATTTGTATTGCGTCATTCTTTCCAACTGCCCCATCGAAGCAACACAATCAAGAATCCAAGCGAACTGGGCGTGGTCTTTATTATGAGACTGGATAAAAATAATTGATTGCTCAGGATCAATCCCAAACGCCAAATAAAGAGCCAGCTGTCGGTAGATTCTTTCTTTTAGAATTTTTGGCTGTTGATATACGGTGATCGCATGCAGATCAACAATAGAATAAACACAGTCATAATCTTGTTGAAGCTCAACCCACTGTTTTATTGCCCCGATATAAGTGCCGATATGCAGTTCACCGCTGGGTTTTATTCCGGAAAATATTCTTTTTTCAGCCATTAGTTTATTTTAGTTTGTTGACGGGAAAGTTGCAACTGACTTATTTTTCCTCGCCGATAGTTATTTCGTGAAGCGGCTTGTAATGCGGGCCGTTTTGAGCCAGCTTGCTTTCATATAAAACCGCCCGATCCAAAACAAAAGTTTTTTCTCTTTCTCTTAAAAAATCTTGAATTTTGTCAATTGTCCGCTCTGAAAATAATTTTTCGCCTCTCACTTTTCTTACTCGGCCGATTGTTATATGGGGAGTAAAACGAGTATCAAACTCAATGTCAGCCAACTGCAGCGGCAGTCTTATCCGATGATAATAAAGTGTCAGTTTTTCCTCTTCCTCCCCCAAAGTTACCCAAACAATTCTGGCCCGGCGCAGGTCGGGATGAAACTTTAACCGATATAAACAAAGAGTCAGCGGGTCAAAGCTTTTCATTTCATTCATAATTTCAATAATCTCGTCAATCTTGTCTTGCTTCTTTTTGCCCAGAAAAACTAATGTTTGATGAAGATTCTTTTTTTCAACCCACTTAACCGATTTTGCCCCGGTATCTATTTTTAACTGTTTTTGTATCCAAACCAGGGTGTCTTTAGTTTTGTCCGGTAGCGGCAATGCAATAAAGATTCTTTTATTATCTGCCATGTTTTTCTCCTGTTTTATGCCAAAAATTCATCTAAGCCTTTCCTTTTGGAAGGGTGTTTTAATTTCCGAATTGCTTTCGCTTCAATTTGTCTAATTCTCTCCCGGGTGACACCGAATATTTTGCCGACCTCTTCCAGTGTTTTCGGGTCTTCGCCTTTTAAGCCGAACCTTAAAGTCAAAACTTCAGCTTCTCGGGGGCTCAAACTATCTAATACCTCGTCAATTGATTCTTTGAGCATTTCATCAGAAGTCTCGGCATATGGAGAAGGTTGTTTCACGTCTTCTATAAAATCGCCTAAAAATGAATCCTCGTCATCGCCGATCGGAGTGGCTAAAGAAGTAGTATCTTGAGAAATTCTAAATATTGTTCTGACTTTCTCCAAAGAAATCTCCGCTTCTTCTGCAATTTCTTCCGGACTAGGCTCCCGCCCTAATTCCTGGGTCAGCTGGCGGGTAACTTTATAAACTTTATTTATTGTTTCCACCATATGGACCGGAATTCGGATTGTTCTCGCCTGATCAGCAATTGCTCGAGTGATCGCCTGACGGATCCACCAAGTAGCATAAGTTGAAAATTTATATCCTTTGCGCCAATCAAATTTCTCCACTGCCCGCATCAAGCCTTTATTACCTTCCTGAATTAAATCCAGAAAAGACAAACCCCGCCCAATATATTTCTTAGCAATTGAAACTACTAATCTCAAATTTGCCTGGGTTAATTCTTGTTTTGCCTTTTGGGAACCCTTTTCAATTTGTTGAGCCAAGTCAACTTCTTCGTCAGCCTTTAATAAGGAAATTTTACCAATTTCTTTGAGATACATTCGAACCGGATCTGATGTTTTAGAACCTGATAAGAGCTCCAGTTCGGGAATATCAAGCTCTGTTTCCGCTTCGTCTCTATCCATCCGGCGATAAACGTCGATGCCTTGGTCAAATAATTGGTCAAACAATTTATCAAGCTTGGAAACGTAATTCTGCGGTTGTTTAACCAAGTCTAAAATTTGGCTTTGGACCAAATACCCTTGTTTATTCCCCAATTCAACCAGTTTATTTTCAATCTGAGAGAAGTTTAATTTGTCATTCATAAACGCCCTTATTATATCATCAAACTCCCTACTCCTGTAAAGAGGTTAATTCTCGACGTAATTTAACAAACTCTTTTTCCAATCTTTCAAGCTTTTCTTTGTCCGCTTTTCCCCGCTTTTCTTCTTGGGAAATTTTTCCGGACAATTTGTTTAGTTTATCTCTTAAATCTTTCTCTTTTAATCTCTTAAAAGGCCGGTCGATTTTCTCTCCCGAGACGGCTAAATCCAACTGCTCTCCCCAAAGATAAGTATCCTGAAAACCCTGTTTTAGCTCTTCCGGCAGTTTATCAACCAATGCTTTTACTTCCAATTCCTGGCTGTCTTGATAGCGGTCTTTTAAAAATTTGATTATCTTTTTAAATAGACTGTCCTGAATTAAATCCTCTAATTCTTGATTTTCCAACCACTGCCATTCCCGCCGGGTTAAAATCAGCGCTAATAAATACTTTTCTATTAAATAGCGGTTGTCTCCAACTGTAAATTTTTCCTCTTTTTGGAACTGCTTTTTAATCTTATTTTTATCCTGACTACCTGTTTTTTCCGCTTCAACTAAAACCGACTGCAAATCAACTCTTAAAATATCTGCGATTTGTTTTAAATAACTGTTTTTTACTACTTCATTTTCTATTTTTGTAATAAAAGGAAGACAGCTTTTTAAAAATTTCTGTTTTCCCTGCGGGGAAGACAGGTCATATTTTTCTTTGGCTTTTTTAATTACAAAATCCCAAATCGGCACTGATTTATCCTGTAACTTCTTTAATATTGCCGGGTTATCCCGAGCAATTTCATCCAAATCTTGATAATTCTCCGGTAAAGAAACCACTTCAATATTCAAGCCGACTTTTTCAGCCACTTCACTGCTTCTTTTTACTGCTTCGCTTCCGGCATAATCAGCATCCAAAGCGAAAATTGCCGTTTCTGCGTAGCGTTTAATTTTCTGGGCTTGTTCTGGAGTAAAAGCCGTCCCTTTTATGGCCACGATGTTTTTGAAACCGGCTTGATATGCTGAAAGCACATCGGTCTCGCCCTCGACAACAAAAACTCTATTTTTTTCCCTAATTGCATCTTTGGTCTGCCAAAAACCAAATAAATGGTTTCGTTTCTGGTATAACATTGTTTCCGGAGTATTGATATATTTGGCTTTGTCTTTATCTTTAAGCAATCCCGGAATCAAACGGCCGGAAAAGCCGATCACCCGGCCGCGGTAATCGCGCAGCGGAAAAACCAACCGCCCCCGAAACCGATCCCACAACTGGCCGCGCCGACTATCAAACGCCAACCCGCTTTTAACTATTTCTTCAGAAGAAAACTCTTTCTTTTTTAAAAATCTCGGCACCGCTTCACCATCTAAGGGGGAAAAGCCTAATTGAAATTTATTAACAATTTCTTTTTTTAAATTTCGTTTCTCCACATATTCCAAGGCCTTTTTCCCTTTATCGTGCTCTGTCAGCAGGAAATGATAAAAACGCGCCGCTAAGTCATTTAATGAATAAAGCCTATCCTTAAGTTCATTTTTTCTTGAACTGCCTTTTCTTGTTAATTTCACTCCGGCCCGTTTTGCTAATATTTCCAGCGCATCCCAAAACTCAATATTTTCATAAAGTTTTAAGAACTCAATTGCGTCACCTGATTTTCCGCAGCCGAAGCACTTAAATATCTGCATTTCCGGAGAAACCATAAATGAAGGAGTTTTTTCATCATGAAACGGACACAGCGCCTTATAATTACGGCCTGCTTTTTTCAAATTTAAATATTCATCAATTAAGGCAACAATATCAATCCGCGACTTAATTTCTTCTACCTGATCCATAGTCTATTTTATCACTTAAAATATTTCTAATATTTTCACTGCCGCCCCGGAAACAAAAATCAAGGCAACTAAAACCGCCAGCCATTTTCTATCTTTTTCAATTTTAGCGTATAAAAAGCAAATCAAACTGCTGGTGACTGCTATTCCTACCGCTCCGACAAAAGAAATTATATCGGCAAATTGCTCCAAAACTAAAAACAGCCCGATTGCCGAAGGGAACAAACCAAATACTCGGGCTGTATTTTCATCAAAGTTCAAATCTCGGAAATAGGTTTCCTTTACCACATTTGCTAAACTTAAAAATGAAGTCAACAATGCCAACAAACCGATCCCGGCAGCGATTCTGACCAAATAAGGAGCAATATAGACTAAACCGATTAAAGCATCGGCGGTGGTAAAAACCCCGGTAACTCCATAAACCGCCAAGCCAAACAAAATGTAGACTAAAACCGGCAGCCAGGTTCCAACAACTACAGCTTTCTTCAGCTTTTCCCGCTGACCGTTCTTTCTTAAAACTTCTTCCACTTCCGGAACAGCACTAAAACCAGACATGGCTAGGATGGTCGGGCCCCAGAAAAATAACGGCCGGGAGCCGACCAGCTCCACCTGGGTCCAATTAACATATTTTAAAATAAAAAACGGGAAAACCGCAAACAAGACCAACAAAATAATTGAAAAAGTTGAAGCGACATTTACTAAAAAATCAACCCCGCGGAAGTAAAAAAAGGCGACAATTAAGAAAAACAAAATTGCGTAAAACCAACTACCCGGCTGGCCTAAAAACAAAGCCAAAAATTCTCCACCCAAAATAACATA
>CAZDJQ010000031.1:0-8693 GCA_964505765.1 uncultured Gammaproteobacteria bacterium
TGTTGATAAATAACTGATAATGATTCTTTTTTTTGACTTGGTAGGTCCAAAAAAGAAGGTAGGCAATAGAAACGGCAATTAGCACAAATATATAAAGATTGCTAAAAATAATTAAGGTTTTAACAAAGTTAGAAAGTTTTAAATTCAGAAACCTCAAGCCAAGATAAACTGATAAATTAATAGACATAACAATAACTCCTGGGCTGATTATTGTGCCGCACAAAAGCAGGGCTTGGGAAAGGTCTTTTTCTTTTCGTATTTTTCTAAGAGTTAGAAAGGGATGGTAGATTAAACCCAGTAGGTTTCTAAATAGCAGCCAGGTTTCTTTTAATAGGAGCAAAATAAATAATTTAATAATTTTTAGTATTGATTTTTTTATGTTTGTTTTTGCCATAGTGATTTAAATTTTTTTCTTGCCCGATAAAGCCGGGACTCAACAGCCTTGGTTGTAATTTTTAATCTTTTCCCAATCGTTTCCGTGCTTAACCCTTCTATATATTTAAGTCTCAAAATCCGCTCATATCCCTCGCTAAGCTGTCCAAGAACATTTTTAATTTCATCTTTTAATTCGTCTTTCAAACACTCCTTTTCCGGACCAAGCGCTTGATCAGCCCAATCTTGTAAAAAGGGGAATTTTGAAAAAAGAATGGTTTTCAGCTTTTGTCTTCGATAATAGTCAACGGTTTCATGATGAGCGATTGAACAGAGCCAGGAAAACAAAGTCGACCGAAATTCAAAATTGGGCAAAGAGTTTAATGCCGAAATAAAAGTTTCCTGAACAATATCTTCGGCGTCTTTTTTATTTTTTGCTTTTCGTTTGACTACCGTCAGCAAAGAATATTTATATTTTTTGTAAAATTCTTTTTTTGCCTGTTGGTTTCCGGCTAGTATTTGTTCAACCAATTCTTTTTCACTCATATTATATTGTAACTCCTTGACTCTTCACGCCCAAAAACTTACTTCTTATACTACCTACTTATAATTTTGTGCTAATATAAAAGCAATGAGATTAAAAGAAATTTTAGCAACCCAGACGCTGTTTGCTTTTAATTGTGATGATTTTGTGATTTATAAAGGGATAATTCAAGCAATTCAGGAAAAAGACACGCCGGCAATTTTACAGCTGTCTTCGGGGCAAAGCAAATTCTGGGGCTTATCCAGATTTGCTTGTTTAACCGCTAACGAACCGGCTTCAATTTTTACTAATTTTGATCACGGCACTGATTTGAAAATAATTAAAAAAGTTATTGACCATGGATTCCCAATGGTTCATTTTGACGGATCGGGCTTGGAATGGGAGGAGAATATTAGTTTAACCAGAAAAACAGTAGAAATGGCTTATCCTGAAGGAATGCTGGTGGAAGGAGAGCCGGAGCAGGAAAACACTTCTCCGGAAAAAGCGGGTGAATTTGCAGAAAGAACCGGGGTGGATTTGGTTGCGGTTTTTGTTGGCAATCGGCATGGGATGGAGCCCGGCGTTCCTCAGCACTTGGATTTTGAACGCTTAAAATTAATTAAACAGGCAGTCGGTGACAAAGTAGGCTTAACCCTGCACGGAGGCTCGGGTGTTCCTAAAGAAGAGATCCGGCGGGTGATCAACCAAGGCTTAGTTGTTAAGATAAATATTAATACTCGGCTGCGCCTGGCTTATCAAAAAGCCCTGAAAAAAGAACTTTCGAATTATCAAGGCAAGTTTAAGGTCTATAATTTGATGGCGCCGGTCACCGAGGCGATAAAACAGGAAGTGATTAAAATTATTAATTATGATTTATAAAGAATAAATGATAACTGATAATTCGTTTGATGTAATCACTTTTGGTTCAGCAATAGTTGATTTTTTTCTTCAGTCTAAACAATTCAAATTACTCAAAGATAAAGATCACGGGATGCTTATTTGTCAGAGCTATAAAGATAAAATTGAAGTGGACAAGCGGGAGATTTGCCTCGGCGGCGGCGGAACGAATGTTGCCGTTAGTTTGGCCCGAGAGGGGTTTAAAACTGCAGTAATCGCCCGGTTTGGCCGAGACTCATTAGGTCAATTTGTCATAAAAAAATTAAATAAAGAAAAAGTTAGTTTAGATTTTGCGGTTCAAATTGATGAAACTACTGACAGTTCGGTTGTTTTGATTGGTCCGGATGGAGGAAGGACAATTTTGGTCTACCGGGGTCCGACCGGGCTGGAATCGGAAAATATTGATTTTTCAAGTTTAGATGCCAAATGGTTTTATTTAGGATCGCTTGAGGGGAATTTAAATTTAGTGACAGAATTGTTATCTTATGCAGAAAAAAACAAAATTAAGGTTTTTTGGAATCCGGGAAAAAGAGAGCTTCAACAAAAAGAAAAATTGATACCTTTGATTGACCAGACAACGGTATTTATGGTTAATCGGCAGGAAGCAGGAATGCTTTTAGATCTTGATTTGGATCACAAGGGATTTTGGCCTAGGGTTAAGGAATTAGGGGCAAAGATGACGATTATTACCGATGGTGAAAATGGAGCTTACTTGCAATATTCTCAGGGGGTGCATTATTTGCCGGCTTTGGATTTGGACGTTGTTGATCAAACCGGAGCCGGAGACGCTTTTGGAAGTGGTTTTTTGGCCGGTCTGCTGGATAACCAAGAGGTTAAATCTGCTTTTAAACTGGCTAGAGATAATGCTTCTGCTGTTGTTCAGCAAATAGGGGCACAAACCGGCCTGATCGTAAAATGAATTTCTCACAATTAAATTTTGTAAACCAGATAAAGAAAAGCAAAAATGAAAAACGGGCCCGGTGGCTGACACTGGCAATTTTAGTGCTGACCGTTGGTTTGAGCCTGGGATTTGGGTTTTTGTCTTATTTAAGAGAGAACAGCCTTAATCTTCCCAGTTTTTCTCTTCCTCTCCTTAACCGGCCCCGGAAGATATCAACAAAATTAGATCCCTGGGGAAAAGACAAGATTTCTGAGCTGTCCGGTCAATGGGCGATTCAAGTAAGATTATTGGCGGTCGATCAAACTTGGAGTTATCAGACTGATCATCAGATGCCGGCGCCGGGATTTTTCAGCCTGCCGGCGGCGGTGATTTTTTATCAGCAGGTGGAGGCTGGAGTTTATAATTTAGAAGAAACGTATACTTTGACTTCAGAAGACAAAGATTTAGGCGGAGCGCTGGCGGTTGAGCCGGTGGGCAGGGAAATCAGCTGGCAGAGAATTATTGATTTGGCGGTTTTTGATTCTGACCGGGCGGCTTTGGAAATTTTGAACAAGGAATTAGGCCAAGGACTAATTGATCAAAAAATCAGAGAATGGGGAATGGAGCGGACTGATATAAAGAATAATTTGACTACGGCTGGAGATGTCGGTTTGTTTTACCAAAAGCTTTATCAAGGAATGCTGGTTGATGAGACCCACCAACAAATAATAATTGATAATCTGATTAATGCGGTCAGTAACGGACAGATTCCGGACGGTGTTCCGGAAGGGATTCAGGTTGCCGGTCAGGCCGGTGGGGAAGCAGAGACGATTTATGAAGGAGGAATTATTTTTGTCCCTGACAATCCAATGGTTTTAGTTATTATCAGCCGGGGCGGCAATCGGCAGGAGAGTTTAAATGTTCTGCCGGAATTAGTTAGGGATATTTATTGGCGGGTAATAGAGAATTAACTTCGCTGTTTGTCTCTTCAAAAAAACAGCTTTCAGTCGGTTGGCTTCCGGCCAGAAAATATTCATTAGTTATTTGAGGGCAATTTTCGCAAGGTAAAGTTGCCGTGGTCTGACAAATTTGTTCTTCAACGACATTGTCCGGCTTCTCCCATTTTTGGCGGTCTTTATCGCTGAGCAGAGTGGTGATTAAATTGTGCCAAACTGGACTTGCTCCAGTCATTCCCGAGGCTACCCGGCTCATCGGCGAGTTGTCGTTATTGCCGACCCAGACGCTGACTAAAATTTCCGGGGTATAACCAATACACCAATTATCGCGGAGGTTATTACTGGTGCCGGTTTTTACCGCTACCTGATGATTTGGAATTTCAAGCAGAGACTGGGAGCCGAAGGTCAAGGTCCGGGCCTGATCATCGCTTAAAATATCATTAATTAAAAAAGCCGTTCCGGGGTCAAGAACCTTTTGGGAAGGGCAATTATTATTCTCTAAACAGGGGTTGACATATAGGGTTCTACCGTGCTGATTTTTAATTTCTAAAAAAGGATTTATCTCAATTTTTTCTCCGGAATTTGCAAAAACAGAATAAACTTGAGCCAGATCAATCATTTTTACTTCACCGCCGCCCAAAGTTAAGGCCAACCCAAACCGGTCGGGATTATTCCAAGTGGTGATTCCGAGATCCTGGCCCATTTCAACCATTTTTTCTGGGCCGTATGAAGATAAAACTTTAACCGCCGGCACGTTTAATGAAGCGGCAAAAGCAACTCTTAAAGGAAGCCGGCCGTAAAATTGGCCGCTGTAATTTCTGGGAGTATAAGGTCTCTGACCCGGAAGCTGATAAGTAATCGGGGTATCGGAAAGAATGGTTGCCGGAGTGTACCCGATTTGTAAGGCGACGGCGTAATTAACCGGTTTGATTGCTGACCCCGGTTGTCTCGGTCTTAGAGTAACATTGACGTTGCCGTCACTTTTTAAGTCCCAATAGTTTTTAGAGCCGACCATGGCCAGGATTTCTCCTTGGCCCGGGTCAGTAACTAAAACTGCGCCGTTGTCGACGCCTAATCCGGTTAACTTATCAAGTTCCTGCTTAAGAGTCTGCTCCGCTTTTTTTTGAATTGACAAATCCAGACTGGTAATTACTTCCAGCCCGCCTTGTTCAACAACGGCATGGCCGTATTTTTCGGCTAAGAGATCTTTGATGTAAAACACAAAATGCGGGGCATGAATTTTGTCCCCCCGGGGAGCCAGACGGAGTTTTTGATTAACTGCCTGCTCAGCTTGGTCGGAACTTAAATATTCGGCTTTAACCATTTCCTGGATAACCTGCTTTTGTCTGCCTTTAGCTTTTTCGGGATAAGCGCCAAAAGGAGAATATTGGCTGGGAGATTTGGGCAGACCGGCAAGCAAAGCGCTTTCCGGTAAGGTTAATTCAGTTGCTGATTTTTGAAAATATTTTTGGGCGGCCGCCTCAATGCCGTAGGCAGTTCCGCCGTAAGGGATTTCATTAAAATACATTTGCAGAATTTCTTCTTTTGAAAAATGAACTTCGACCAGTAAAGCGAGCAGCGCCTCCCGGAGTTTCCGGCGCCAAGTTTTTTGAGGACTAAGCAGGGTGTTTTTGACTAATTGTTGGGTGATAGTTGAGCCGCCGATTTTATTTTTTTGAGGATTAAGGAAATTATAATAAACTGCTCTTATAATCCCTCTTCCCGATAATCCCCGGTGATTATAAAAATCCTTGTCTTCAATTGCCAGGGTGGCGTTAATTACATGGTCGGGCAGTTTTTCTAAAGGGACTAGGGTTCGGTTTTCATCCCGGTAGATTTTGTAGAGTAATATTCCGTTGCGGTCATAAATTTTGGTGGTCAACGGAGAAGAGCGGGTGATTAATTGGTTTGGAGAAGGCAGGTTGTAAAACAGGCTGAGGCCGAATAATCCCAGTCCAGCCAATATTCCTATAATTATTATCAATCGGACAAATTTTCTTTGTTTAAAAATTGCGGCTGTTTTTAAAAAGAGGCGGCTGATTTCAGAAAGCAATTTTTGAATTGTTCTACCTATGCCCGAGAGGACGGACAAAAGATGTGTAATTACAAATATGACCAGAACAATCAGCCAATAGACAGGTTTTCCAATGAAGATTAGAAATTTTTTTACCTGCCCCATTAACTAAATTATATCGGTATTAAGATTTTATTTGAAGGGGCAATTTTTAGTTTTCGACAATTACCGGTTCATCGCGGGGCGGGCAGTCAATGCAGACAATGGTTCCCAAAGGATCTTTCACGATTTGGTGCTCTTGCCATTCTACCTCTTCTTTTTGAACTCCGGGCTGGACCGGCCAGCCGGTTTCTTTATCGATTAAGACCGGTTGGGTAATTGGTGCCGGCGCGGGAATTGTTCCTTTGATAAAAGACTCATATCGGCTGCCGCAATCACCGTCTTCCGGCGGTAATGCTCCGGTGAGATTGCAGACGCTGGCGCCGGTAAGATTAGTGGGCTTAGTTTGCCATTCCTGTTCTTTATCTTCCAGTAAATGCGTCATGATTTTGTTCCAGATTGGAGAAGCTCCGGTGGTTCCGGAAGCAACCCAGCCCATCGGCGTATTATCATTATTGCCGACCCAGACAGTAACGGTGTAAGAAGGGGTGTAACCGATGGTCCAATTGTCTTTTTTATCGTTAGTAGTGCCGGTTTTAACCGCTACTTCCGGATGGTTTCTAATTACCAGCCAAGAGCCGGAACCAAAGGCGGCAGTGCGAGCGTTATTATCATTTAAAATATCGGTAATTAAATAGCTGGCTTCCATTGAAAAAACTCTTTTTCCGTTGGGTGGAGAAAACTTTTCCAGTATTTCCCCGTTGCGGTCCTGAATTTCTAATATTGCCGACAAGTTCTTACGAACGCCTAAATTGGCTAAGGTGCTGAAAGCGGTTGCCATTTCTGTCATTTTTACTTCGCCGCCGCCCAAAGTTAAAGACAGACCAAAATCCGAGGCATCTCTTTCGCCTAAGTTATCCAGCCCGGCGGCAGAGGCGGAAGCAATAAATGTTTCTAAGCCGTTAAGTTTGAGCATTCTGACCGCCGGGATATTAAAAGAGTTTCCCAGTGCATACCGCACCTGGATCGGGCCGCGGAATCGGCCGTCGTAATTACGCGGACAATAAGTTTTGGGCCCGCCGGTAAAGCAAGTGGGAACATCAGCAAACACAGTTGCCGGAGTTATTTTTTTTAAGTCTAATCCGGTAACGTAATTAAGCGGTTTAATCGATGACCCCGGTTGTCTTAAAGCGGTTGTCACATTAAATTGGCCGTCAATATCTTGGGCGAAATAGTTTTTAGAGCCGACCATGGCCAGGATTTCTCCGGTTTTAGGGTTATTTATTAAAGCGGCTCCGTTTGAAACCTGAGCTCTTTCTAATTCAGCGATTTCATCTTCTACAATTTGCTGGGCCGTTTCCTGCAGAGAAAGATCCAGAGTTGTGGTTACTTTTAAGCCGCCGCGATCGACTAAATGCTGTCCGTATTTTTCAACCAGTTGCTCTTTGATGTAAAAAACAAAATGCGGGGCCTTAATTGTGGTTCCGGGAGAAACAAACTCAAGTTCTTGTTCCAAAGCTTGTTCAAGCTCCTCCTCATTTATTTTATGGGAATTCCGCATTTGTCTCAAAACTATTCCTTGGCGGGCCCGGGCCCGGTCAGGATGAATAAACGGAGAATAAGTAGTGGGTGCGGCAGGAAGACCGGCGAGCAAAGCGGCTTCAGCCAGGTCAATTTCAGTGGCGCTTTTGTCAAAAAAGGTGCGGGCGGCCGCCTCAATGCCGTAAGCGGTGCCTCCGTAAGGGATTTGATTAAAATACATTTCCAGTATTTGTTCTTTGGAATACATGGTCTCGGTCAGTAAAGTTAGAATTGCCTCTTTTATTTTTCTATAAAAGGTTCTTTCCGAAGTGAGAAGAGCGTTCTTGACTAGTTGCTGGGTAATAGTCGAACCGCCCTGGAGGTCGCGTTTAAAAATAGTGTTGACAAAGGCCCGAGTAATTCCTTTTAAATCAAAACCGCGATGCTGATAGAATTTTTGGTCTTCTATGGCAATTGTCGCCTCAATTACGTGATCGGGTAAGTCTGCTAATTGAATCGGGACGCGGTCCTGGTCGTCATAAATTTCGTAAAGCAGTTGTCCGTGGCGGTCGTATATTTCCGTTGACGCCGCCGCTGGTTGACTGGTCAATTGTCTGGGTGAGGGCAGAGAACTGAGAAAGTAAGTAAAGCCGCTGATCAGTACAATAAATATTGATAATGGCACTACCCACCAACGGGTTTGGACAAATCTTCTTATTTTTTTAATCATGCCTCTAATTTTACCAAATGTTTTTTGGTTCTACGAACCGAGCAATAGAGGATAGATGGTGGATAGTGGATCAGTGTCGGCGGAGGAGGCGGGATTCGAACCCGCAAACCCAACAAGTGGGCACGCCTTAGCAGGGCGCCGCCTTGCCGTTCGGCACACTCCTCCTTTAATAATTGTATTATATCAAATTAGCGGTTTTTCTTGCAGGAAGTTTGGATTTAGTTTATTATGTAGGTAATGGCTGAGGAAAAAACTTTATTTGAATGGACGGCGCTGAAACGCCCCTATCAAAAAAAAGATAAAGAGTTTTGGGTGACCGTTCTGTCGATTTTAGGTTTGGTTTCTTTAATTTTGTTTTTTGTCAGAGAATGGTTTCTAATTCTGGCTTTGTCCGGTTTTGTTTTCTTATATTATGTTTTAACCACGGTTAGACCGGAAAAATCAAAATACAAAATTACCGACAAAGGAGTCTATCTTTCTTCAAGTGAAAAATTTGACTGGCAATCGTTAAGAAGGTTTTGGGTAAATGAAAAATGGGGATACCAGATTTTAAACCTGGAAACCTGGTTGAATTTCCCCCGGGTAGTCAGTTTTGTCATCCCAAATGAGAAAAAAGAGGAAATTATCGACTTATTGGAAAAATATATTCCTCAGGAAGAAGAATCCCCCCAATTTTTAGACAAATTCACTGATTGGCTGGG
>CAZDJQ010000032.1:0-7151 GCA_964505765.1 uncultured Gammaproteobacteria bacterium
ATGGTCCCGGCCTATGCGGCGACTATGCTTGATCAGCAAGGCCATCAGGTTAAATGGCTGGACGGTATTTCAGAAGGCTGGACTTATCAGCAGTGGGAAAAGAAACTTATTGAGTTTAATCCCGATGTCCTGGTTATGGAAACAAAAACACCTGTTATTAAGAAACACTGGAAGATCATTAATAAAGTCAAAGGTCAATTGTCAAATGTCAAATGTATCTTAGTAGGAGATCATGTCACCGCTAAACCCCAGGAATCACTTACAAACTCAAATGTCGACTTGATAGTTGCCGGAGGTAATTATGATTTTGGTTTAGTTGAGCTGATAAAAAAAATAGAAAACGAGAAAATTAATAATCTTCGAATATTCAAATCTACAAATGTTCAAAAAAATAATTTAAATAAGCTTCCCTTTATTGACCGGGATTTAACCAAATGGGAGCTCTATGCTTATCAAAACAGCAACTACGGCCGGCTGCCGGGAACATACACCATGTTCGGCCGGGACTGCTGGTGGGGCAAATGCACATTCTGCTCCTGGGCAAATTTTTATCCGGATTACCGACAAATGTCAGTGAAAAGAGCATTAGACGAAATCGGTCATATTATTGACAACTATCCAATTAAGGAAATCATGGATGATTCCGGCACTTTTCCGGTAGGGAAGTGGTTGAACGAATTCTGCCAGGGGATGATCGACCGGGGATACAATAAAAAAATCAAAATCAACTGCAATATGAGGTTTAATGCCGGTTTGAGCCAGGAGGATTATGATTTAATGGGAAAAGCCGGTTTTAGATTTCTTTTATACGGACTGGAATCGGCCAATCAAAAAACTTTGGATAAACTGAATAAAAATTTACAAGTTGACCAAATTAAACCGAATTTAAAAAAAGCGAAACAGGCCGGCTTAAAACCTCATATTACGGTAATGATCGGCTATCCCTGGGAAGATAAGCGAGATATTGAAAAGACACTAAATTTTGTCAATGATTTATTTCAAGAAAAATTAGTCGACAGCCTGCAGGCGACCTTAATTATTCCGTATCCGGGAACAGATTTGTTTAAACAGGCCCAAGAAAATGATTGGCTGAGAACTACTAATTGGGATAAATATGATATGCGCCAGCCGATTTTGAAAAATCCGCTGACAGACGAACAGTTAAAAGAATATATCAGAAAATTTTACAACCTGGTATTTACGCCTCAATGGATGGGATGGAAATTAAAACAAGGCTTGACTAATTGGGAAACATTTAAATATTATTTCCGCTTTGCCCGCAGATATATATCGAAACAAATTGATTTCAGCTGAGAATTGTCGTCAAATAAGTGTTACGATCGTAGAGGTTATTTGACGGGATAAGATTTGTGATTAAATTTGTGATAGGATTTTGAAGTAATGATAGAAAATGTTTTAACTGCTTTGCAGACAATTATTTTTTATATTTTAGTTATTGTTCCGGTTGAATATTATTTAACCGAATCCAGCCAAACCCTTAAGTATTTGGGTTCCGGGACTAAAACTTTAATTTTTATCCCGATATTTTTATTGGTCTTTATATTCAACTATTTTGTTATTAAGAATAGTAAATCCTGGCTGTTGATTAGTATAGTCTTTTTTCTGTCTTTATTCGGATTTTATAAATACCGGCAATATTACTCCTATTTGCAGCAGTTTCCCAGGATTTATTCGCTTAGTTCGGATTGGTCGATCCAAGCAAAAAAAATAGTTATCGACGGGAAAAATTTCGGCAGTATCAATGATGAATCTTATGTCCGAGCCGGAGGTATTGACTTTATGATTGACCAATGGACCAATGAAAAAATAGTTGCCAGTCAACCGATGTCGACTGAATATGGCGAGACTTATTTGTATGTTTATCGGGCTGACAACCAAAAAAGAAGTAATAAAATTCTTTTTGAACTCCGGGATCCGGCTGAATTATAAGTTTTCTGTATTACTGCGGTCAATTAAACTTAAAAGCTGTTCTTCCATCTCTATTTTCTCTTGTGGGGTTTTCTCAGCCAATCCGTGGATATCCCTAAAAAGAGTTAAATTTGAGAAAGCTCTATTGGCAGTTTTATAAACTAAACTGTATTCTTCCGGTTCGATATCTCGTCTAATTGCCTCGGAATGACAGCTTACCATTGCTCCCAATACTAAATTAACTGCTGCAGTTTCTTTTTCTTCGGGGGTTAAAGCTTCTTTTTTTATCTCAGGCAAAATATTTTCAAGACAGGCCGTTGCCACTTTTTTAGCTCGGGGAGAAATATCTTTCCAGCGCCCTTTATAAAATGCTTCTGCATTTTTACTTGGTCTGACTAACTTTTTAAATTCGGGGAATGCTTTCTTTTCAGCTGTTTTAAAAACCCCTTTTCTTGTTTCTTCAGGGCGATTTTCTATTTTTTCCAACATTATTAGTCACCACTTTAATATACATTATAGGCAACTAACTGTCAAAAGATATTTTTGTTTTTAATACCCGTTGGGGTGAGATTTATGCCATTGATAAGCAGAAGAAATTATTGTTTCTAAATCCGAATGCTGCGGCTGCCAGTTAAGCTTTTTTTGAAGTTTTGAAGAATCGGCTATTAATTTGGCCGGGTCTCCCTCTCTTCCTTCTGTGATTGGGACTTCAAAATCCTTGCCGGCAACTTTTTTTACCATATCAACAACTTCCTTCACTGAATAGCCGTTGCCGGTGCCGATATTAAATACATCAAAGAAATTTTCTTTGTCTTTTAAATATTCCAGTGCTTTTATATGAGCATCAGCTAAATCCAAAACGTGAATGTAATCACGGATGCAGGTGCCATCTGGAGTGTCATAATTATCCCCGAAAATTGCAAAGTCGTCCCGCTGGCCTAACGCGGCTTCACAAGCGCGGGTGATTAAATGGGTTGGTTTAGGATAATCCTGGCCCATGGAGCCGTCTAATGCCGCTCCGACGGCATTAAAGTATCGTAAAGGAATTGCGGAGAAACCGTAGGCTTGAGCATACCAGGATAATATTTTTTCCACGAATAATTTTGACTCGCCGTAAGGATTTGTCGGCTTTTTCTCCAGTTCCTCCGGAATAGGAATTTTATCCGGCTCGCCGTAGACAGCGGCAGTGGAGGAAAAGACAATCTTTTTAACTTGATGAGCTTTCATTGCTTTTAAAAGATTCAAAGTGCCGTAGACATTATTATAAAAATATTTTTCAGGATCTTTTACTGATTCGCCGACTTCGATATAAGCGGCGAAATGGATAACGGCGTCGGGGTTTTCACTAACAAAAGCTTGATTTAATTTTTCGTGGTCAATTTTTAAATCGCCTTGATATATTTTAGTTTTGGGGATGGCGTGCCGGTGGCCGGTTTCCAAAGAATCAAAAACAACAACTTCATAACCGGCCTTTTTTAATGCCTGAACCGTGAAACTGCCGATGTATCCCGCCCCGCCGACTACTAATATTTTATTCATAACTTTATAATAACATAATTCATGTTAATATAGACTATTTTTAACTACAGCGGATTACTGCTTAATCTCTCTCATGTATCCAATATAGTCTGGGATAAATCCAGGAGGAATAGAAGCAACCCGGCAAGCCCAGTGCAACTTTGCAAATAATTTATGCTACTATTTAATCAGTGAAGATAAGAAAAACATTAATCTATATTTTAAGCCTAAAAATTGATACAATACTAGTATGAGGTTACCCGATTATTTTAAACCTTTATTCTGGGATACTGACTTTGATTCTATATCACCGGGAAGGAACAAAAGGCTAATAATTACCAGGACAATTAATTACGGGAAACTAAAACATTGGAAGTGGATATCTGAGTACTACGGTGAAAAACTAACCAGATATTTTCAACAAATACCGCAATCGGAATTCCGACAACCAGCCTTAAAATTAGCTCGTTATATTTATAATTTAGGTGATTTAAAATATGCATCCAGAAGCGCTTACATTCGAAGCCAAAAAACTGACTGATCCGCTTTCAAAACTTGAAAATTATCACCTTGCCGGCGGAACTGGTCTTGCACTTCAAATAGGTCATAGAAAGTCCATAGACTACGACTTTTTCACCCCTGATAAGATTAAAGGGACACAGGGAACTTTAACTAATTTATTTCCGGGAAATAAAATTCAAATAGTTGTAAATCAAATTAATCAATTAACCGTTGTTATAAACGGAGTTAAGGTCTCGTTCATTGAATACCCCTTTCCTGTTTTTGATCGCTTTAAAACCTGGCAGGGCCTTAGTCTAATTGATTCAAGAATTATTGCTGTAATGAAAGCCTATACAATCGGCCGCCGAGCGACATTTAAAGATTATGTCGATTTATTCTACTTATTAAAATTAAATATTATCAGCCTGGAGAAAATTATAAATAAAGCAAATAAAATTTACGGTTCTGTTTTTAATGACCGTTTATTTCTTGAACAGCTTGTCTACTTAAAAGACGTAGAAGAGCAAAAAATCGAATTTATCAAAGAGCCGGTAACTAAAAAGGAAATAAAAACATTTTTTGAAAATCAAATAAAGAAGTATTCACTCTAACTTCTTATGCTACTATTTAATCTTTTGGATTATTGTCCGGGGAAGACTTCAATCAGCCGGTAAGGGTGTTTTTCGCTTTCAAAATTGTAATGGCGGTCGGCTAAAATCTCAAAGTCAGTTCCGAAATAACGGTTGAAAACTATCCGGAAAGTGTTGACCGGCGAAATTGACGGATATAATAGATCGTCATCAAATTCAGGCAGATAATAGGCATTTAAAATCCCGAATTTCTCTTCAATTTCTTCTGCATTTAATTCGCCGTAGGATTTTTCTCCCGACCAAACCGCCTTGGGAAACGGGCCCTCGTCCGCTTGAATAATAATTATCGGTTCAACAGCCGAGTTTTGTAAAATATAATCGACTTTTTCTTTGATCAGCTGGTTAACGCAAATCAGCTGGTCGACATATTTTTCATCCCGGCTCAAATCTTTTTGATAATCAGGATCAACCGGCCGGCAGTCGGGATCAAAAACAAACGGATCATGGGGAAGGAGAATGTGGGCAAAAATAAAGTTTGGTCCGTCCAAATGCGGAATTTGTTTTATTTGATCCAAACGATATTGGTTTCTTTTAATGATTTCCTCCCGACTGGACACGTAGGAAAATTCCCGGTTTAAACCGATATTTCGACCTTGCTCATTATTAAGCAGACTGCCGTTGAAAAAGTATTTTTGATAAAAAGGCCCGGCCAAAGTAGTGGCGATCAACTGCCGGCTGAATTCGTCCAAATCAACGATAAAGTAATTGTAATTATAATCAGCCAGTTTATTGGTCCGAGTCGGCTGCCACCAGTCGCCGAAATGATGGATTGCGTATCCCCGGTCTTTTAAAAAATTTAAAACCCGGCTGTCGGACATCAAATTATAAAACGGACTGCGGTCGGAATAGTCTTCACCCAGCTCATCGGTTAAATAATTGATATATTCAAAATTTAATGACGAAGCCAGGGAATTAAAAGTTTTGGGATAATTGGACCAGCTTTGGTCGGCAATATAAAAACCGGTTTCCTCTAAATAATTTAAAAATTCGGAATTATCATAATCCAGATAATTATCCAGCACCGCAGTATTGCCGTAACGGTCAAAGATCAAATAATAAATATCAGGGGTTTTAGTATCAGCGCTTGCCGCTGTCATCTGTTCTGAATCCGGCCGGAGCGGTCGGTTTCTAAGCCGGGAAAATTCTTTAGGCAGGATTTGATATAAAGATGAAGCAATCAAAAAGATGCTTAAAACATTTAAAAATATATGAATTTTAGAAAATCTTTTATGAGATTTTAAAATCAGAATAAAAACCGCAATAATCAAGCCAACGCCGGCAGATGCTGTAAACAGTCCGGCTGGAATCGGCAGATGGCCGTAGGAAAAAAATATGATTAAAAAAATCCCCGTAAATAATCCCCCTTTTAACAGACTGGACATAATCAGCCCGGAGATAAACCAGAGGATTAAAGCAATGGCTAAAACAACAGACAGCGGAATCAGCAGTGAACTCAATAAAACCTGGTCGATATTATGCGAAAAAAGCGCCAGAACCGGGAAAACAGCAATTAAAACCGGATAAAGGGGGAAGATTTTCAATTTCATTTTATTTTGCTTTTCTTTTCATTAAATACAGGTGTCTTTTGGAATCCCTGATCGGCGTTGATTTAATAATTTTAAAATAATTTTTAAATTTATCTTCAAAGTTTTTCTTAGTGTAATTGTCAAATATGTCTTGTCGGGAGGCTAATAATTTCTGAACTTTGGAATCTTGTTTGGGAATAAATTCAATTATTAAATAATTGCCGATATTGCTGAAGAAGCCGGCGATTTTGGCAAAGGGGAGATTATTGGAAATTGCCAGATGATGAACTAAAGCCAGCGCCATCAAACAATCGACCGGACCGCGGTCGGCTAAGGACCGCCGTTCCTGATTTGCCCAGCCCAAGGCCGGAGAAGGATTGCTCAAATCCAGATATAGAGGCAGGATATTTGTAAGGTTATTCTTTTTTAAATCCAGATAGTTTTTTTCTACTGCCACCTGGTCAATGTCAAAAGCAAGAGCAAAGACGGACTGATCAACCAAACGGGTGAATTCTCCGGTGTTGGCGCCCATGTCCCAAACGGTGCCGGGTTCAGCAATCTTTAGGTATTGTTCAACCAAGCTTTTTTTATGATCAAAAGCAGTATCTGAATAATTAGTAAAACTATAATATTCGCCCCATTCGGTTCCTGTCGGCTGCCAAATAAGCTGATTAATTGTTTTAGTCAAATTGTCAACCACTGCCATCAGTGAATTTTTATTCATTTTTAAATTTATTTTTTTGGCTGATTCCGGCTGGTCGGCGAACTTTTTTTGGCTTTTGGCGTGTAAATGCAGATGAGAAAGCAGAGAGAAATTTAGTTTTGTTTTAAAGGGCAGAAGCGAAGCGGCTAAGTCCAGCGGCACCCCGTCGATATATATTCTAAGCAATTGGTTGAGCCTGATGTCGCAATAAGATATCAAGGCCAACGGCGCTAAAAAGTGCTGGCAGAACTGGCGGTAAGCGACCCAGGGCCGGCCTGGTTGATAGCTTTCAAATGAAAGCGTATCAATAAACACCGGCTGGTT
>CAZDJQ010000033.1:0-2141 GCA_964505765.1 uncultured Gammaproteobacteria bacterium
AACCACTTGCTACTCAACCCGAAAATATCTATACTGATTACTAACCATGTGGATACAATTAGCGTTTTTAACTATTGCCACCCTAATCACCTGGCTGTGGACCACCACCGAAACCCTTAATTTCTACACTCTGCAGTTGATTGCGGTGCTGATAGTTCTATATTTTATGAAAAATTTCAGCCAAAAAGGATTGAAAATTGAAAATTGGAAAATGAAAATTAATAAATATACTGACGCCACTATTCTCACCCTGGTTATTTTACTGCTAGTCTTTTCCACCGGAGGCATCAACTCTCCCCTATTTTTCCTAATCTACTTCCTCCTTTTTGGTCTGTCGTTTTTATTTCAGCCAAAACTGGCAGTCGGCTTCACCCTGATTCTGCTCGTCTTTCTTCTGCCGGAAACCGGCTCGTCTGAAGGGCTGATTAAACTATTTTCTTTAATCCTAGTTGCTCCGCTGGCTTTATTTTTCGGCCAGCAGTATTTACAGAATCTAGCCAACCAGAACCGGATCAAAATCTTTCAATCAAAATGGCTCAATAGCGAAAAATCTCTGGAAAATCAGGAAACAAACGCCTTAATGTGGCTTTCTTTGAATTTCAAAGAATATCTTGCGGAGATTATTGAGACCAGTGCGGTTTTATTGTCGGAAATCAGCTCACTTTCTCCGCACCAACAAGAAGATATCGAAAAGATCAAGAAAAAAGCCGAAAAGCTGTTAGCCCAAGGAGATCAGCTAAAAGAAATTATTGATCAAGAGACAGATTCCGCGGAAGCGGAATCTAGTAATTAGTAATTCGTAATTAGTAATGAGGAATTTAAAAATCTTTTTTCTAATCTCATCTTTATTACTTATTACCTATTACGCATTACCCGTTACTAAGCCGAAGGCGGTCAATATGGAATCCGAAAACTACAGGATCCAGTGGGGCAATATCAATATCGGCAGTGACAAACAGTCATCCGACTCTTTTAACTTAGACGTTACCATGGGCCAAATAGCACCCGGATTATATACCGGCGCCGGCTACACTGTCCGGGCCGGATTTCAATACATTCATACCATTATTCCTTTTTCATTTACAATCTCCAAATTAAACATAGAACTCGGTCTGCTCACTCCAAGTGTGCCCAGCACTGATACCAACCAGCTGACTGTTTCCGCCGGCGGGGCCGGCGGTTATCAAGTCCTGGCTTTTGAATCCCATCCGTTAAGATCGGAAAACAACCATGACATTCCGGACACCACCTGCGACAACGAGCTGTGTGATGAAACCAACGCCGAAGAATGGATCGAAGACACCACCTACGGCTTCGGCTTTAATATCCAAGGCGACGATATTCCGGCTGATTTTGAAACCAGTGATTATTACCGCCAATTTGCCGATGATGAAGCCGAAGAAGAACACCAGACAGTAATGAGCAATGACCAGGCAACCTCTCAAGCCCAAGCCACGGTAACTTACAAAGCAAATGTTTCCGCCAACCAGGAAACCGGCAATTATGAAACGTCAATTGTTTATATCGCTGTGCCGAGGTATTAGAAAGCACGGAAATAACACAGAAAAAAGTATATGAAAAAAGTTAAACACAACACTAATCAGCACAGAAAAAACACGGAAAAGACTAAATTGTTGTACCAAGAACTTAGTTATAAAGTTCGAGGGGCAATATTTGAAGTTTATAAAAAATTAGGACCTTACCACAAAGAAAAAGTATACGGTAATGCTCTAGCAGAAGAACTAATAAAAAGACAGATTAAATTTTCAAGGCAAAAACGAGTTGATATCAAGTATAATCAGAAAAAAGTTGGCACATATATCCCTGACTTTGTAATTGAAGATAAAGTTATTTTAGAATTAAAGGCAACAAAATTCATTCATCAATCAGCTATAAAACAGCTGTATTATTATCTTAATGGGACCCCATATAGATTAGGTTTTTTAGTAAACTTTAATCAACCAAAAAAAGTTAAAATTATTAGAAGGGTCAAATGAAATTCCGTTTCCGTGTTGTTCCGTGCCTATCAGCAATTAGCTTCATATTCATAAGTGGATTCTTTTTCCGTGTCCCTTCCGTGTATTCTCAAGAAATTGGTTTATCTATTTCCCCGCCGATTTTGGAAGTTGTAATTGAACCGG
>CAZDJQ010000033.1:2241-6873 GCA_964505765.1 uncultured Gammaproteobacteria bacterium
CAAGAAATTGGTTTATCTATTTCCCCGCCGATTTTGGAAGTTGTAATTGAACCGGGCCGGCAGATCACCAATGCTTATGAAATTATCAACACTTCCGAACATGATCTCTATTTAATCCCTAAAATTATTCCTTTTGAACCGGCCGACCAACACGGCAACATCAAACTCCTATCAACTACCGACTATCGACTATCGACTAAAATCTTTTCCCTCACCAACAGCGATATCCAATTTGGCAAAGCTTTTAAATTAACTGCCAACACCAGCCAGCAGCTGGTGCTGAAAATCAACATTCCTGCTGACAGCCCGGAAAAAGATTATTACCAAATTTTTTTAATCGAGCAATCACCCGAGGGCGGATTTATCAACCAATCCGGCGGCCGGTCGCTGATTAAAATCGGCGCCAACCTTCTTTTAACGGTCGGCAATCCCGACCAAATCAAAAAATCACCCGAAATTATTGAGTTTCTCCCCCAGCCCAAATTTGCCGACTTGTTTGATTCCGTAAAATTCCGGGTTGCGGTTCATAATAAAGGCCAACATTTTTTTAAAACCCACGGGGAAATAGCAATCAACCATTCCTGGTTTAATTATCAAGAAAAACTAAACCTACTGCCGGAGAATGTCTTAT
Organism: uncultured Gammaproteobacteria bacterium; assembly: GCA_964505765.1. GTDB lineage: Bacteria > Patescibacteriota > Microgenomatia > UBA12405 > JAHJSD01 > CAZDJQ01. The sequence continues at coordinate 2,873 of CAZDJQ010000033.1, forward strand.
CCCAATCTTCAAGACAGATAAACTGCACTGGTCCAACCAGAAACCAAAATGATAACCAAAATGAAGAAAACATTGAAAATTGGTCAGTTGAAAATTGTAAATTCTCCAGCTGGCTGCCCGGACAATATCAAGCAGAGCTGACTATTTCTCCGGAAAACACAGAACCCGAATCCGAAATTATTTCTTTTTGGCTGGTCCCTTATAAAGCTGGTTTAGGTTTATTAATTTCCGGATTTATTACTTGGGAAATTAGAAAACAGTATTTATCGTCTTGACAAAGATGATCTTATTGTTTACAACTTTAATTAAGATAATTTGATAAACTAAAATAATTAAATGCATATGAAAAAAAGCTTTAAAATCTGTTTAATCTCCATTCTTTGCTTTGCCGCGGCGGCGGTTTATCAATTCAGCCGGCCGAAAGAACTCGATTCCGCTAATTTGACCAGTGTCAAAAATACTTTATCCAGCTCCCGGCTTTCTTTTGTCGGCGCGGTTGACACCGGTTCGTCTGCCGGCAGTTCAATTTTATACATAAAAACCACCGGTCTGCCGGGCTGGGCAACTTCTGACAACAACCACAACCTGTTTTCCGGCGACACCCTTAGAGTCGGCGACAGCGGCAATGACTATACTGTTATTGATATTATCGATGACGCTGATGACGATAAAATTCAGCTGGATTCGGCTTTAGCCGCCAGCGACGTTGATGATGACGACCCGGTTATCGCCACCCGGTCCGCCCAGCACACAGTCAGCTTTACTCCGGTTTCCCAAGTCTCCGACGGTTATTTTAGAGTGAGATTAAAAGCAACGTCCAGTTCCGACGGTTCGGACAGCACCAACGCCAAAGACGGTATCCCCGACGCGGACGGTTTTGACTTTACTGACAGTTTTGCCGCCAGCTACATTGACTGTTCCAATGCCGAAGGCGGCACCGCCTCAATTGAGTATTCCGATGAAACCAACTGTCCATCCGGCTACGTCTGTGTTTTCTGCTCTTACACCGGCAACAACGATACCAGCGCTAAATCAATTGAAATCGGCACCACCGCCGCCGCCGAACAGCCGATCAACCCCTCGCCTTCTTCCGCCGATGCCACTGAAGGAGCGGCCGGAACCGACAGCGGCTATGACACTTACAGTTTTTATATTGACCACTTAGACAACAGTTATGATGTTGTTGACTCCACCCAGGGAAAAATCGCTGTGATTGAATCCGTCCGGGTCACCGCCGTAGTTGAACCCAGCATTGAATTCCAAATCAGCAGTGTGACCACCGGGACAACCGCCTGCGGTGTGGCCACTGACGTTGATACCACCGCCACTGCGGTTCCGTTCGGCACCGCAATAATTTCCGATTTTATCGACGCCGCCCAAGAACTAGCCGCAGCGACCAATGCCGCCGGCGGTTATGCTATCACTGCTCTGGAATCAGACGAACTAAACTTGATTACCGCCACCGGTTTGGATACTTCCGTTTACATACCCGACACCACCTGCGACGGCGGTGCATGCGATGAATCCACCTCCGGAGACTGGGACGACGCTGACAATGCTAACGGCTTCGGCTACTCTTTAGATGATGCTGACTCTGATGTTGATACCACCCTGTTCCAATACAGCGATACCGCTAATTTTGCCGCCCGGCAGTTTCCAAATGACGCCGGCGGAGAATCAGCGGTTCAAATCTTGGCCAGCACCTCAGAAACCGCCACTCAAGACTGCTATGTCTGCTACCGGATGACGGTCAGCTCAACCCAGCAAGCCGGAACTTATGAAAACTCGGTTACTTATGTGGCGACAGCAACATTCTGAGGACAAAATGTTGCAAATGGCTATATGGTTAGATTGTTAAATTGTTAAAGAAAAATCAGAATTTGATATGAAGAAATTAAAATTAATTCTATTCTTAATTTTTAACTTTGCACTTTTAACTTTTATCGGCGCTTCAAGCGCCATGGCGCAGTCAATCGTTAAAATGTCGGCCATGCCGCCGAGAGTGGAAGATTTGTCGGGGGAGCCGGGAGAAGTAGTCACCAGACAAATAAAAGTCAGAAATCTCGGCGACCAGGAAGTCACTTTGGAAGCCAAACTCCATGATTTTATTGTTCAAGATGATCAAGGCACCCCGATTATGCTTGAACAAGATTCCACCCCCGAAGACAACCGCTGGGCCTTAAGCCAATGGGTCAATGTCTCCCCGCTGCGGTTTGTTCTCCAACCCGGTGAAATTCAAGAGCTGGACTTAATTATTGTTATTCCGGAAGACGCTCTGGCCGGCGGCCGCTACGCCGCAGTCGTCTATCAGCCGATGGAAGAAGCCAGTTTAGGCGACACCGGCGCCAAAGTTAATCCTTCGGTCGCTTCCCTGCTCTATTTAACAGTGGAAGGCGACATCAGTGAACAGGCAAACATCACCAGATTTGAGGTTCCGAAATTCTCAGAATTCGGACCGATACCTTTTTTGACTGAAATTGAAAATCTGTCTGAGATCCACATCAGCCCCCAAGCTGAAATCAAAGTATTTAATTTATTTAATCGGCCGACAGCAACTTTAGAGCTGGAAAAAAGAAATATTTTCCCGGGCCGGGCCCGCCGGTTTGAAAATGTTTTGGACAAAAAATGGTTATTCGGCCGTTTTAAAGCCCAGCTGTCCGGCACTTACGGCACCACCGGACAGGCATTATTAGCCACCGCTTATTTCTGGGTTATCCCTTGGAAGCTGATCCTGATCATCGTCTTGACCGCCGCCCTGATTACCGCCGGAATTATTTACTGGAAAAAAAGAACTCCTCCCCAAGACACGCTTGAAGTCCTCGGCGACGAAGAAACTAAGTAATAAAGTTTAAAAAGTTATCCTGATTAATAACTTTAAACTCTGCCTCTTCATAAGTATCAATCCACTGATTAGGAGCCGGAGCTGATTTTTGCCACTTTATTTCATAGCCGAACAACTTTCCCTCCCTTTCTTCAACCCAATCGATTTCTTGACCATCCCAAGTTCGCCAAAAATAATTATTAGCATATATTGGCGAATAAGATTGTTTTTTTATTCGTTCAGCAATAATAAAATTTTCCCATAATTCTCCTTTATCATTGCGCAAATTTAATTTATTAAAGTTTGAAATTACTGCGTTCCTCACTCCCAAGTCATAAAAATAATATTTACTCTTTTTAGTAATTTCCTTTCTTAAGTTACGCGAAAAACCCCGAAGTTCAAAGATAACAAAAGATTTTGCCAATAAATCCAAGTAGCGTCTAACTGTTTTATAGTTTAAGCCTAGACTTTGACCTAATTCCGATAAAGAAACTTCGTTCCCCAATTGAAAAGCTAACAAGCGAAGCAAATCTAAAATTACTTTTGCTCCTTTTATCTCCTTAAACTTTAAAATATCTTTTAGTAAATAAGAATCGACCAATTCCTCCAGAATCATCTTTCTTCTATCATCAAATTCCGCGGTTACTACCCGTGGATAAGAACCATAAATAAGTCTTTCTTCTATTTGTCCTTTCATCTGAAAAGGGGTCTTATCCTCACTAAGCTCAAGCATAGAAATCGGATAAAGGGTCAACGTGTGTTTTCTCCCTGTTAATGGCTCCCCTACTTGACCGGCTAATTCAAAGGAAGAAGAACCGGTAGCAATCACCCTGACCTCCGGCATTTGGTCAACCAAAATCTTTAACCCCATTCCCACATTGGGAATATGCTGGGCTTCATCCAGAGCAACCAACTGATTATTGCCGACAAATCCCTTTATCGTTTGAAAATCCCGTGAATTAAAAACTTCTTGAATACGAAGCTCATCCCCGTTACCTAAAACATAGGAGTATTCTGTTCCCTCTAAATAGTGATTTAAAAGCGTTGTTTTCCCCACCCGCCGGGGTCCGTAAATTACTAAAACTTTATTTTTTTCTAAATATTTTTCCAGGTTTTGATAATACCGCTTGATCATACTCCTTTATACACAAAATACTTAAAATTGTCAAATTTCTAGTAT
>CAZDJQ010000034.1:0-4671 GCA_964505765.1 uncultured Gammaproteobacteria bacterium
CGGGCATCCGGCATCAGGTGAATATGGGCATGAGGAACATCATAGCCGTATATCCAGCTCATTACAAATTCCGTGTTTAATTTTTCTTTGAGATGATTAGCAATTTTTGAAGTAACCTCAAAATACTGACCGGGGTTGTCCACATCCCAAACCCACTGATAGTGTTTCTTGGGAATAACCAAGGTATGTCCTTCCACCCATGGATTAGTATCTAAAAAAGCTAAAAAATCCTCATCTTCATAGATTTTGTAAGCCGGAATTTCACCTTTAACTATTTTACAAAAAATACAATCTTTCATAATATATTTTTACCAATTTGTTAACACTCTGTCAATAAATATGTGATGTGATACTACTTTTACGACGCTCTATGTCATTTCGATTGAAGTTCTGACGGAATAGAGAAATCTCTTTTTTTTAAAAATACAAAGAAAGAGATTCGTTCGACTCCATCAGAATTTCGCTCAGAATGACACGGTGTCTGTCATATTAGCATTTAACTTCGGAAAGATAAGTTCGGTCGGCGATCTAACTGCTCAATATGTTTAACAAAATCCCCTTCCTTTGCCTGGTAATAACCGGCCACCCCGATCATCCCGGCATTGTCGGAAAACAACTTTTCAGTATAAGGGATGAAAACCGGAACATTATTTTTATCGGCGGTTTTCCTTACTGCTCGCCGCAGAGCAATATTATTTATCACCCCGCCGCCTAAAACTAAATGCCTGGGCTGATATTTTTTAATTGCTGATTTTAATTTGATAGTTATTGATTTGATCAGCGCCGCCTGGAATGAAGCGGCAAAATCCCGGTAGAACTGTTTGTCTTTATCCTTTTCCGGAATCTCTCTGAGTTTATACAAACAAGCAGTTTTTAAACCGGAAAAGGAGAAATTCAAAGATTTATGCCTTGCCATCGGGACGGGCAGCTCGAACTTATCAGGATTCCCCTTTCTGGCTATTTCTTCAATAATCGGACCGCCGGGATAACCTAAATTAAGCATTTGAGCAACTTTATCAAAAGCTTCTCCGGCGGCATCATCAAGCGTTTCTCCCAATAACTCATACTTACCGAAATCCCGCATTAAAACCAACTGCGTATGCCCGCCGGAAACAAGTAATCCCAGCGTCGGGAACTTGGGTTTTATCTCACTAAACGGACCATTCCCATTTAGATTTAAAGCATAAGAAGATAATAAATGACCTAACATATGATTAACCGCTAAAACCGGCTTACCGGTCCTTTTAGCGAGGTCTTTTACCTTTCTAATCCCGACTTCTAATGCTATTGCCAAACCCGGCCCGTCGGTCACCGCCAAAGCGTCAATTGTCTTCAAATTAATCTGGTTGGAAGTAAGCTTGAATCTTTTAGAATTAATATTTGCCTGCTTAATTGCTTTTTTAATCACTTTGGGCAGATGCTTTTTATGTTCCTGCCTGGCTAAATTGGGCACCACTCCGCCCCAAGGCTGATGAACTTCTATCTGAGACCAAATCAGGTTAGAAACGACTTTTCTACCCATTGTAACTGCCGCCGATGTTTCATCGCAAGAAGTTTCAACCGCTAGAATCGTATAATCATTAGGTATTTTTGCCATATTGCTATTATACTCAACTCTATCATATTCTTAAAACCGATTTATATTATAAGGTTGCCGCAAAACCCTTACCCCGCCTTTCCTCTACCCTGCCCCACACCTAATTGTCAATTATGATGTCCGATCGTGCACAATAATCGAGAAACTATAGGATTATTAATTTACCCTGCAAATTTTATTTCTATTTACTATAATAAAGATATGCAAATCGACATTTTGACTTTATTCCCGGAAATATTTGAACCGCTTAAACAATGGAGCATGATTCGAAAAGCCCGAGAAATAGGAAAGCTGGAACTTAACTTTCATGACTTACGTGACTGGGCGGTTGATAAACACGGCACTGTTGATGATGCCCCCTACGGCGGCGGTCCGGGTATGGTTATGCGGCCGGAACCAATATTTAATGCCCTAAAGACATTAAGGCCAAAAGCTAAAAGCCAAAAGCTAAAAACTATCTTATTATCCGCCAAAGGAAAAACCTTTAATCAAGATACGGCAATTGATTTGTCCCAAAAAGAACATCTAATTTTAGTCTGCGGCCATTACGAAGGAGTTGACGAACGCGTAAGACAGCATATGGTTGACCAGGATATTTCTATCGGCAATTATGTTTTATCGGGCGGAGAAATCCCGGCCATGGCTGTCACTGATGCAGTCACCCGCCTGCTTCCCGGAGTCTTAGAAAAACAAGGCGCCGCTGAAATCGAGTCCTTTTCTCCCGGTCTTAAAAACTTTTTTAATAAACACCAACCGCCAGCCGCTATCCCCGATCACCTAATTGAATATCCTCATTACACCCGCCCGGCAGAATTCAAGGACTGGAAAGTGCCGGAGGTTTTATTGTCGGGAAACCATAAAAAGATTGCTGAGTGGCGGGCGTCAAAAATAACTGCTAAACTAGAAAATAATGGTTAATCAAATTATAAACTCCTACTGGCTTTTGGCGTCTTTGCTAATCATTCCGATTATAATTGCATTTTTAAAAAAAGATAAAGTCAGCGTCCTCTTATTTACCATCAGTTATTACTTTACTTCATTAATCGGCCGGCTTCTAAAACAGATAATCGCAGTCCCTCGCCCTTTTGTTAACAATCCCCGAGTCTTGGACCTGGCATCGAATATCCCAACCGGATATTCATTTCCCTCCCTGCATGCCGCCTTAATTACGATTTTTGCTTGGAGTTTAGCTACAATTATCCCCCAGCTTTCATGGCTGGGTTTTGGCATTGCTTTATTCATTGGATTTTCCCGGGTTTACCTCGGCGTTCATTATTATATTGATATCGTCGCCGGCTTTTTGCTGGGGACGGGTATTTTCTGGGCCGTCTACATTTTATTCAACCAGGAAAAGATTTTGTTAAAAGATTCCGACCCGAATGTCAGACGGAAGCTGTTTCACTTAATTTACGGAATCACCCTTGCCGGATTAATCCATTATGGATTTATAAACATTTATCACCTTGGGCTGACTGCTGTTGTTTTCGGCGCTTTTGTTCTCGGCTCAAAATTTTTCAAGTCCAAGAAAATAACTTACTTAATTTTATATTTTGAACGCCAGAAAAAACCAAAGTATCTCGGTTTGGGACCATTTTTATTTTTAGTCAGTGCTTTTCTCACCGCTTTATTATTCAAACAGCCCATTGCAGTAGCCGCGATTCTAAATTTAGCAATCGGCGATTCGATTAATGTCTTGCTCGGCCATTTTGGCCAAAACAACGGCTGGCAGGGCAAAAAAAGATTGGAAGCTTCTTTTACCGCCGCCATTGCCACCGTAATGGTCGCCTTGTATTTTGTTAATCCTTATCAGGCAGTTGCCGGTTCGCTGGTCACTCTGGTTCTGGAATATACCGAACCGGAAATAAGCGGGATGAAAATTGACGATAATCTTCTTATCCCGATTATCTCAGGGCTGGCAATGAGTTTGGTTTAACCCCTATATCTTTAAACGGCATTGGTTGCCCAAAAATAATTCCAAGGTTTTATTCGGCCGGTCATTTTCCTTTACAACTGAATCCCGCCCGATTAAACAGGAATCAAGCGGCCGGGACGAAGATTTAATTTCAACCCCGGCCATTAATACCGAATTTTGAATTTCAGTGTTTTCAATTTTGCACTTATCTTGTATAGAGGTATACGGCCCGACATAGGAATCAATTATTTTAACCTTTTTACCAATAATTAACGGCCCTCTTAAACGACTATTTTTAATCACACAATCCGGACCGACAACCACCCGTCCCTCCACTTTAACTGATTTATCCAAGTTTGAATCTATTTTTTTCTCAACATTGTTGTCCAATAAAAATTGATTGGTATCAATCCAGTCATCAAATTTCCCCGGGTCCCGCCAAACCCCGTTAAACTCCCCGACTTCAACTTGATAATCATTTTCCAAAAGCCAATTATATAAGGAGCCTATTTCTAATTCTCCTCGCTCAGAAGGCTTTATTTTATTTTTTCCTTTAAACGCCTGGAAAACGTTACTGTCAAAAAAATAAAGCCCGGGAACGGCTAAATCATGCGGCGGCTTTTTCGGCTTTTCGACAATTTTTTCCAATTCACCGCCATCACTAAAATAAGGCACTCCCATCCGATAATTTTCAGGGTGGTGAATTACGGTTAATAAGGCATTGGCTTTACTTTTTCTAAACTTGTTAATTAGATTTTTGATTCCGCCGTAAAAAATATTGTCACCCAAGTGCATTACAAATTTCTCTCCGTCGATAAAATCTTCTGATATCTTCACTATGTGCGCCAAACCTTTAGGTTCTTCCTGAAGAATATAAGTAAACTCTACGCCCCATTTTTTCCCGGCACCCAAATTACCCTTTAGTTCTTTTAGTTGACCGGGATTATAATTAATCCCGATTTGGTTAATTCCGGCCTTAACCATCTCCTCAATGGCATAGAACAACAATGGTTTATTGGCAATCGGGATAAAATGTTTATTCGTGCTGAATGTCACCGGCCGCATTCGAGTTCCCCGTCCGCCGGCCGTTATTAATCCTTTCATTTTGATTTTTTATAAAAATTTTCCGCATTACCGGCCTTTAGCCTTCAGCATTTAGCCT
>CAZDJQ010000034.1:4771-6806 GCA_964505765.1 uncultured Gammaproteobacteria bacterium
TTTAAGTATATTTATCAGCGACACTTGATGCCGCATAAGCAGTCGGCTTAGTTTTTGCTCTAAACCCGTTGCCAACCACCATGCCGACCAGCTCTTTAATCACCACTCTGCTTGGACCGTTCTCTCCCACATCAATATGTATTTCCAATTCCTCATAATACCCGTTTAAATCTTCTTTTAAAACATCAATTAAATCACGAGCTAAATCTAAAGAAGCAATCGTTTCCTGATAAAGCTTTTCTTTTAAAGAATAAATATCATCTACTCTTTTTTTGTGGAAGAAATAACGCGCCCCGCTTCCTTTGCGGTGGATTACAATTGCACTGACCAGATCAAGAAAGTTTTCTGCTTTAGTGTTCTTTGACCGGGAATCCGAGCCGATTATTAGTTGATAATCATCATCCGGTTCAGTCAGAATAAAGTCACGGATTTCTTTACCGATATTTCTCCATTCAACGTCCCCTTTAGTCGGATTTTTAAATATTCGTTTTTTCATTGCAGACATATTATATCACGCCTGGATCCAATTTCAGATTAAGCTTAAATTAGGCCTAATTTAAATACTTAGAAGAACAAAATAAGCAATAGAAACTCCAATAACAGCGGTAAAAATGTATTCCAAAACAATCTTTAAGTTTAAATCATCCTGCCGCCAATGGTGAACAATCCCCCAAACCACATAGGCAATTGCGGTAAAAAACAAGCTTATTCTTTGTCTAAATAAGTTATGGCTTGAATTGGCGAAAAATATACTTCCAAAAAGTAAAATTGCCCCCAAGACCAAAAAGTCCAGCCAGCTGTTTTTTATACTATTAATTACTTGTTTCATCTTATCCGATTATTCCGGGTTGACTGCTTAATAAAATTATTAAGCCAATAAATAACAAAAAGCTTATATGAGCCGTTGTCCGGCCGGTTGAACGATATATTCTATTCTGGAGAACAATATAACCGTCAACCAGCATGACAACAATCAATACTCCAATTACAAAACCCCCTAATTTCTGAGAAATATTCAGCGGACTAATCAGCGGTTCGTCAACCTCTGCTTCCGGCATTGCTTGTTCAGCAGCAGCCAGAGGTTGAGTTCTTTCCGGTCCGGCTGGTTGTGACGCTGACACATATGTCGGTGTTCCAAAAAACTGAACCACTAAAGTAGTTTTTATTCCCCCTAAAGTCCCGTCAACCACGGCCACGCCGATTTCCCGGTATTTTGAGTTGATTATGTTTTCTCTATGAGTCGGCGATTCCATCCAGGCTTGAACTACCGCTTCCGAGCCGTAAAAATCCCTGGCTAAGTTTTCGCCTGCCAATCGATAGTTATAGCCGGCTTCTTCCAAAAACGACCAGGGTTCCCGTCCGGACGGAGATTGATGAGACCAATAATCAAAAGCAAACATATCGCCGGCCTTTAACTGCGCCGCCTGACTTAAAACATTATTTATTGTCAACGGTTCAAGCCCATGCTTTATTCTTTCTTCGTTAGTCAAAGCAACTATTTTTTCCGGGGTGATTTCAGAAGAATAACCCAGCACTCCCGGCCTGGCAAAAGCAACAAATCTTAAACTCAACTGAGCCCCCAAAAAAATCAACAGTAATACCAGCAGGGATACAGGTTCTAATAATCGCGCATGGAAATTATTTTCCCGCTCGGGTATAAGTAATTCTTCAATTTTCTTTTTTAACCCCATTACAATATCTATATTACACTGTAACCGTTTTATTTTGCAAATAATCGGTAAAGAGATAAACTTATCCTCCGTAGGGACAATCCTAGGATTGTCCTTACAAAAATTCTCTACACTTATTTTTTTAGTTTAATAAGGCGGTAAAGAGATAACGGCAGAATAAAAGTCAATAAGCTGACCAGCCAGATATAAGAGCAGTAATTAGAAGCATTCCACCATTGATGAGCAATTTTATCCCCGGCAAAAACCAATCCGGAAACAAAGGCGGGCACCAGCCATTGCCATTTTTCCTGCTCTAACTTTTCCTTGTTTATTAAAACAAATCCACTGTTGATTGCTAATCCTCC
>CAZDJQ010000035.1:0-6703 GCA_964505765.1 uncultured Gammaproteobacteria bacterium
CCGGCATGGGTCTATCAATATTCTCAGGCCTCTTGGTTAGGATTTGGAAGGTGTGCTGTGGGTTTGCTTCTATTACTTGGAATATACTATCTCTCATGAAATCAGCTTCAGTATGGAATATTTCATAAGTTGAACATACAAAAATTTTAGATGGTTCTTTGAGCTTAAAAGGCTCAAATAGTTCTCTTTCGTCTCCTAGTGGAGAAGTGCCTGGGTTTTTCTCATTATATTTTTCATAATAAAAATACTTATCCATCAAGAACCGCTTATAAATCTTCCTTGCATAGCAATACCAACACCCTACTGGACATATCCCCTTTATTGGATTCCAGGTATAGTCCGCCCAGCCGATGCTTTCATTAGCTTTGTTCATCACTCACTCCTCCCGGCTTGGCCTCTCTATGTCCGGACTTGACTGGGGCATCCAATAATCATCAAGGGCCTGTTGTAACTCAATCAGCCTATCCACCATAGCCTCGTTTTGTTTTATTAATTTTTCAACCTGCTCTATCCTGTCAGGTTCAATAATCACAGATTGCCAAAATTTATCATTTTTCCACTGCAAATAAATTCCTATAAGAATCCCAGCGACAAAGAAAAAGAAACTGAAACAGGCAATTAATACAAAGGCTTTATTTTTATTCATAATCATTCTCCTCAATTTAATAATAACAATGTCCCCATAGCCCCTATGAGAATCCCGACAATAAACCATAGAAGGCCAAGGCAAAACATAAGCCAAAAAATTTTGTCTTTAAACATGGTTATTCTCCTTGAAGGTAAGTTATAAATTCTGTCCCGCCACACACCGAACATTTCAAAGGCTTGCCAAGCAACCCAACCCGTCCGGACGGTTCAGAAAATATCCGTCCAGACGGCTCGGAAAATCTAATTTTTACAAGCCTTGGAGAGTCTATAAAGCAAGGGTCTTCTTCGGCTTTCTGTTGACAATTTTTACACCATGCTCGGAGTTCAATTTCTAACCCCATCACATCACCCCCATAGCCCATAACCAGGCTAATACAAGCCCCGTATAGGCAAGTAAATATAGAATTTTAAAGCTAGTCTTTTTCATTTTGGCTCTCCTTAAACATGCTCTATCTCATTATACAGAGTTAATCCAAATAACCTCACTGCCCACTCTCTGTCGCCCCATTTATTGACGCCCCAATAAATCCACGCTAACCAAGTTAAGATTGGCCAACACCGCCTTAGTGAGAAATATTCAACTTTTATTTTCATTTTGGCTCTCCTTTTTTCTTTGAGAATATTTATCCTTGATGTTCATAACTGCTTTTTTTAAATTATCTATATCAATGCCATATCCTTCTAGTTCTTCCTCTATTTCTTCTGTCGTCAATCCTTCTGGGTCGCCCATAAATTCAAGAAGATTCTCAAGTGTCTTACTAGTCTTTTTCATTTTCGCTCTCCTTTCGCCTATTCCATTGCTTTCTAGCCCCCTTACTTGAGTCTGCTGGCGGGCCAATAGCCCCACAAAAATAACATCGTATATGATTTCCTTGAATAAAATACCCATAATCCTCAATTAGTTTCTGGTCGTTCTGTCCACAGAATGGACAGGTCTTTAGTTTTTCTTGGTTATTCATCCTTTCCTCCTAAACCACGCAACCATAATAAGTGTCCAGATGCCTATTAAAATGGCGATTCCCATAATAATCTTTACCCAAATAATTAGGCTCATTCTCTTGCTCCCCAATAATTATTTGACCATACAGCTATTTTGGATTGTATTGTTTCCTCATCCAGCCCTTGCTTCTTCAACTCTTTTTCTTTAGCTTCTCTAGCCTTCCAGTATTCAGCTTCTTCCGGGGTTTGTTCTGAAGTTCTTTGGCCGGCTTCGGTGTGTTTAAAGTTTAAAAACTCCTCCCACCGGTTTTTGTTTAAAAATGTCTTTGGATACATCGGAGCCTGATCAAAGTTATTTTGAGTACGTTGGTATTTCAAAAACCTTAAATAACCTTTTAAAGCTTCAATAATCTTGGATGATAATCCTTGCCTGCATCGGATCATAAAGGTTTCTTTAGCAGCTTGCTTTTGTGTTTTCCGTGGATAGAGTTCCCAAAATTCATCAAAATCTTTTTCAAAAAGAGAAGAAGTTTTGACCTTTTCTTTTATATTATTATTATGTATATTCTTTATATTCTTTATATTATTATAGGGTAACGGTTTATCGTTACGCTGTAACGGTTTATCGTCTTTACTTTTCTTTGCTCGATATCTTTTTACCCTTAAATAGGATTCACTTAATTGGTATTTGTCCCACTTTGTAACCAAAAGAGTCCCGCTTTTTGTCTTAGTGAGTTTTTTCTTTTTTATGAATTTATTAATAGCCCTCTCCATCTTTTCTTCATCTATTACTAATATTCCAGCTAATTGCCTTATTAAATATGGAGTTTCTTCATTAGCCCGGATATAGCCATTATCCTTTGAAGCAAGGCATAATAAATCAATCCAAATAGCCCTTTCCTCTGGCTCAAATTCAATCCTCATAGAACCAAATATCCATTTATCAACCCAAAACGGAAACCATTTTTGCTTTATTTCTCTTTCTTTCATTGTTTTTTCAACATCCTTCCTTTAGGCATTATTTATTTAAATCCTTTCATAAAAAATAGTAAGATCATGAAAACTTTCTAATGGATAAATTCTTTTGCCTTTTTTAGTATCAAAATATTTTCCTTTTTCTAATATATGCAACCACTGTCCATATATTTTCCCGCTTTTTTCAAAAATAATTAAAAATTGCTTTATATTATTTTTATTAAATCGCTTCATTCTTTTATTTATTTGATAAATATCTGCCCCATGTCCATAAAAAGGAGGAGGCTTAAAAGGCTCGGTTTTTGCTTTTATTTCAAATTCAACTTCTTCATCAACTTCTATTTTTTCGCCATAAAATAAATTATTTGTTTTTCTATAACCCCTATAATCAGGCCTTGATAACACAAACCCCATTTCCTTTAAAATTTTCACTGCTTTTTCTTCGCCTTTTTTACCTAATTTTTCAAACTTTGGATCAAAATTTTCCATTTTCATCTCCCCATGATTCAAATCCTTCTCTCTTCTCTCTACTGAAAATATCAATACGTGGTTCTGGACAAACCCTGCGGATTAAATCATAAAATTCTTTAGGCTTTCTTGAATGTTCTCGCCTCTTGCCATTAAAGCAAGTAAAGAAATTTTTTGTTTCTGTAAATTCAGGGGAGCCTTTTCTTCCATATAAAGCAAATTCACAATTATATTGAGGTAAATTAAAGGGCTGGAAACCACCTTTTTTGTGCCAAACCATAGTAAAAATATATTTAAATCCCCATGTTTCTATAATCTCAAATGATATAGGCAGATATTTCTGTGTTGTCCATAAGAATAAATGGCTGTTATCTGCTGCTGGGATTTCCATATTTTTGATACTATCAAGCGACATCCGATCACCTTTATAATCTAAATCTATACCTTGAGGGATTGTGTCACGATGTATTTTTTTAATAGGCCAATCTGGATCGATCACAATAGTTTTATATTGTCCTTTCGGAAGTTCAATTTTATCTTGTTCGGCTTTTTTCTGTGATTTATAAATAGATCGTAAAACCTCATTTCTTCTTGGTATCTCTTCTCGCTTCAACGATTTTTCAATTACTTCATTAATCACCTCCGGATGTTTAGCTAATTGCTGTGCGTAATGAGATTGCTTTTTGTTTATACCAGGTGGGAGAGATGGTTGTTTTTCGATGGTTCCCCTACCGGAACTTACGTATTTTTGTTTAATTTTATCCAGCAATTCCCCCAGCCTTGCTTCAGCCCAAAGAAGTGCGGTTGCCATTTTTTGGCTATCATCTAAAGCTAAATTTCTCACGTCTTTTGCCAAACCAACTTTTTCTATTGCTCGCAGCTTTGCTTCGTATGCTTTTAATTTTTCTTTATTTATTAAAATAAATTTATTTAATTCTTCGATTGTGCTTGGTAACTGTTCAGGTCTTTTAACTAAATCACTCATAATTCCCCTTTCAAAATAAAAGAGCCCTCGCCCTAGCCTTGCCGGTAAGCAAGTGGATACTCCAAGAGGAGCAGGCTAGTTCGAGGGCATTTGATTCATTTAATTTCATTGATTCTTACCGGCATAATCCAATTATAATCCCTTTAATTTTCAAAATCAACCTTTTTCTGAAAAATTTTCTATTCCCTCCATCCCTGCTTGGGTTTAAAATCTAAACAGGCTTCATCATCTGGCTCTACATACTCCCATTCTCCTGGCTCTATAAGTGCATTTGAATGTTCCCAGCATACGTGTATGCAGTCGTCAAACATTTTACACCCACCACAGACATGGCAATCTTTAAGTAATGACACCTTTCACCTCCCTATAAAATCAATACTTGGTTCCCATATCCCGATTAAAAAAAGCAATACAAACATAACCAGGACAGCCAATAAGAACAATCCGAGCAATGCCTTTTTAGTAAGCCTTCTCATTTTTCACCTCTCATCCTTGATAAAAAAGGGGCAAGCCCCGAAAAGCCTGCCCCCGTAAAAAAAGGAGGGTTAAGCATCTTCCCTCAGTCTTCCTTGTCAAACAAGCGGTCATCGCCTTTTTCCATCAAAAGTGCATGAGTCTGCTTCTCGTAAAATTCCATTGCCTCTGCAAACTCGCCTGGTGTTTTTAACTCCTCTATTCTTTCCTGCTGTTTCGGTGTGGTTTTGCCTCCAGCCTCGTAAAACTTATCAAGTACACGCTCAAGTTCTTTCCTATATTTTTCTTGTGCCTGAGTTTCAGCGCTTTCAAGGCTTTTCTTTTCATCTTCTTTTTCTTCCCCCTTGAATCCGTTTTCTGGATAAAACAAATCGTCTTTGGATTCATCGGGCACCGGGATCTCCGCAGACATCAATGCTTTTTCTGGTTCAATCTGCCCAAGTCGCTGAATCTCCCTTGCTGAAATATTATCCAAATCAATCTGAAGCGTATAATGTTTTCCAGTTTTTGGTTTCCCGCCTTCAATTCTCTGTGTGGTTGTCGGTACTCGTTTAAGAACCAAAGGTATCATCCGTATCCTTCCAGTCAGAGCCCGAATATAATCAATCCCGCTGTTTATATCCACTATCGAATTCCAGGAGCTTGTTGTAATCTGCCAAACGCCTGCACCTTTAACATCCGGTAGCATAAACTGTAGAATACCAATTCTTTTGCATTTTTTGTCATCTAAATGTTTGCATGGACATTCAATTTCTTTCATGCCTCCCAGCTCCTCATCCCAAGTCATGGCGCACTCACCGTCTCCCTTGCACCTTAGCAAGTCGTAGGAATATCGCTTGTAATATTGTTGAAAAAAGATTTCTGGGTCTTCAATTGGGAACATGATTTTCAGCTCCTTTGGCTCCTCTCCATAAACCTCCTGTACTATGGGTGGGCACACAAAATAGTCTACCTCAGCCGGATATTCCTTGCCATCTTTGTTTTTCTTTTTGATTCCCAAGTGAATTTTTCCTAATCTTGGAAGTCGCCTTTTCTCTGTTACATTCTTAATTGGCATTTTTACGCCTCCTTTATTGTGATTTTATCCTGATACTCAATCTTTTTGGCTCGCTCAAAAATCTCCGGGTCAAGCTCGCCATCCTTAATGGCTTTTCGCATAAGCGTGATGCTTGGCTTGCTGAAGAAGTGCCACCTATCTTTAGCTTCTTTTAACAGATAATCCAAATCAAGATTGGTTTGTTTTGAAAATTTATGACAGATGAGCGTTCCGTCTTTTTCGATCTGCCCTACTCCTGTAGCCTTGAAATATTTCATAAGAAGCTCATAGATTTCACTGAGTTTGCCTTTAAGATCCTTTTCCTCTCTCTTGAGCTTGATGTATTGTTCGGCTGCGGAATCTACCAATTCCTTTCCTGGCTTCTCTATGGACTTATCGGTCTCAAAGACCGGCTCCTCGGATTTTGGTACGCCTTGCCAGCAGTATTCAGAAAACCGGCAGTACTGACATTCGATGCTGTCTCTTTCATATTTACGCTGTGGAATTTGTTCTTTTTCAATGGCTTCCCCCAAAGCCTTGAAGCGTTGCTTTATTTCCTGGATTCTTTTAACATTATAGGGAATCTTCCATCCCCTATATGGAAAATCAGAAATAGGCCAGCCTTCAACATAGAGGATATAGCCATAATCATTAACTTTTCTTTGCCTGAGGCTCCTACTTTTCTTTGCACAAGCTATATAGAAAAGCAGCTGATCAATTTCTTTGGTATCGGGGGCTTCGCTTAAAAAGCCATAAGGATTCTTAGCCTTAATTTCTGTAACGGAAAGACTGCCATTTTTTTCCTTTATGAAACAGTCTAAACGGCCGCTTACATCAACTTCCAGGTCTTCCAATCCGTATTCAATGTTTCGTGAGCTGTCAACAATTCTTTTTTCTCTTAGCCTGAATTGAACTTCCTCATGGTGCATATTCCCGTGCCTAAAGAGCACAAGGGTCTTATCTGCAAGGGTTCGTTTTTTTTCTGGATGCTTGAAATGATAATAAACCTCTCGATCACCCTTGCCTACGTCGCTTACGTAGAAATACCGCCGGGGTTCCTTGTCTCTCTGCCCGGATCCCCTTTGCCATTCATCCCTGTATGAGTCTATAAGCTCACTTATGATACGATTATTTCTCTCTAATTCCTGTATTTCCATTACTTCCTCCTTTTTTTATTT
>CAZDJQ010000036.1:0-6410 GCA_964505765.1 uncultured Gammaproteobacteria bacterium
TTGCAAAAAATAGGTTCGGACGGTAAAATATAGCCTATGGCAGTACCGAAATACCGACCGTCCAGTCATCGACAGGGGAGACGTCGAAGCACCCACAAGCTTAAACTTCCGGATTTAACAGAATGTGAGTTCTGCGGGGCAGTAAAACGGCCGCATTATGCTTGCCCTAACTGTGGGAAATTAGCTAAAAGCAAGAAATCCCAAGAAAAAAATGAATCCAAAAAAGAAAAAAAATAAACTAGACCCCAGACACAAACACCGACAAAATATTGTCCAAAATCTATTCAGCTGGGATTTTAATAAAAAAACGGAATTAGTGCCCAAAGCAAAAGAAATAATTGACAAACAAGACGAGATTGATCAAATTATTAAAGATTGCGCCCCCAAATGGCCGTTAGCAAAAATCAATAAAATTGATATAGCAATATTAAGACTAGCGGTTTATGAAGTATTTTTTGATCAAAAAATACCGACTAAAGTAGCGATTGACGAAGCGGTTGAGTTGGCAAAAGAATTCGGAGCGGAAGGATCACCCGGTTTCGTCAACGGGGTGCTGGGAGCAGCCTATGAAAAGAAAAGTGATGTTTGAAAAACTACAACAAAAAATCAACATTCAGTTTAATAATCCTAATTTACTTAAACGGGCTTTAACTCATCGGTCCTATTTAAATGAAATCCGCAAAAAAAAGTTAAAATCAAATGAAAGACTGGAATTTTTAGGAGACGCTGTTTTAGAGCTCTGGGCCACAGAACACCTTTTTCATCTTTTCCCTGAAAAATCAGAGGGAAAATTAACCAATATCCGGTCTGCAATTGTCTGCACTAAAAGCCTGGCTGAAATTGCTGAAAATATCAATTTAGGAAAGTATTTATTATTATCCAAAGGCGAGGACAACGGCGGCGGCCGGGACAACCCTTCACTGCTGGCTGATACTTTTGAAGCAGTCGTCGGAGCAGTTTACCAAGATCAAGGTTGGCAAGTAACCAGTGAATTTTTAAACCAAAATTTATTAGCAAAACTGAAAAAAATAGGGGAGAGGCAAGAAGTTAAAGACCCCAAAACCAAACTGCAAGAAATCGTCCAGGCTAAGTTAAAAATCACCCCGCATTATCAAGTAATTAAACAGACCGGGCCGGATCACGATAAAGAATTCACCGCCGCCGTTTTCTACGGCAAAAACAAAATCACCCAAGGCCGGGGGCGTTCAAAAGCAGCAGCAGAAAATGCTGCCGCTGAAAGAGCATTGACTAAATTAATCTAAAACGATAAAATAAAGGCTAGTATGCTGAAAATTAAAATGTCGCAACGAGGAAAAAGAAACCAGCGCACCTGGAGAATCATTGTTGCCGAAGCAAAATCCAAACGCGACGGTAAATATACTGATAATCTCGGTTACTACAACCCTCATACCGACGAATTTGACATTGATAAAAAGAAACTTAAATACTGGCGGGATCACGGAGCGCAACTAACCGAAGGAACAAAAAAAATACTTAAAAGTAAAAAAATTATATGAAAAATCTACTTAGTTTTATCATCGAAAATATTGTTGACGACCCAAAAGAAATTGAGATACAAGAAGAAGTCATTGATGATCAAATCCGATTGACCATATTTGCTCCGAAAGAACAAATTGGACCGATTATCGGGAAAGGCGGAAAAACCATTAAAGCAATTAAAAGGATTCTTTCCGTAAAAGCGCAAGATCAATACTTTACTCTTGAAGTGGAAGAAAGACAAGCCTCATAAAAACGGATCTTCTTTCGGCGCATCCAGCTCTCCCTCTGGAATAACGATCGGTTCGATTTCAGTTAATATAAAATCATTTAACTTATCGAACAGGGCTAATTCCTCTTTATCCAAAATCAATTCCTCAGTTGTTAGACTATCGACTTCCTCGACTTTTATCGGCGGCCTGTAGAATGTCAATAAGCTCAATTCCATCCGTAATCGATCCCCCTCTCTTCCCAAACTGGCAATTTTGCAATCCTTGATTTCAAATAAAGGCAGTCTTCTCTCAAAAGATAATAATAAATCAAGTAAATCCTCGGTTCTCCCGATAACTTTTACTTTTAAGGGCAGTTCTTCAATCCGCTTAACCTCAAGGTTTTCCTCATCGCTTTTTTCAATTACCCCCGGGGAGAAACTCAACTCCTCAATCAAAAAACCGGGATCATTGACAGCTTCTCTTAAAGATTGCAGGATAATTGGAATGTTCTTATCTTCGGGCAGTGCTGCAACTGAAATTTTTGCTCTTTGCTCTAATTCCGCCTCATCTAGAGAAGAGAGCAGCAAGTGTTTTGTTCTCAGTTCATTAATTTTACTTTTTTCCGCAGCTAATTGACTGTTTTGGTCAGACAAATACTGGATTTGGCCGGGCAGTAAAACAATCAGGGAGATTACGGCGGCGACAATAATCAACCCCGGCACTAAGGCAAAACTATATTTTTCAAGATTAAATCCTAATTTCATTCTCTTACCTCCAGAACAAAATTCCAACGGCCGAATTCATCCTGCCCTAAACCAGTCAAGTCAATTTTAGTATAATTTTCTTCCCGCTCCAGTTTTTTTAAATCCTGCTCCAATCGGTCTAAATAAATCAAATCCGGAACCGACCCGCCCAAGGTAATCGCTTTAGCTTTTAAATCCAAACGATTAATATTAGTTTCTTCCGGCAAATAACTGATTAACTGATTAAAACTGTCATAAAACAACGGCCGTTTTTCTAAAACATCAGCTGCTAATTTAAGTCTTAAACGCAGCGCCTGCTGTAAACTGGCCTGGGGAGAAAACTGCTCAAGAGCATTATTAACATTTTGTTTACTGCTTTCCAAAGCACTTAAGCGAAACCTGAAAAACAAACGTCCGGCAACAACTAATCCTAAAATTACCAGCCAGATCAGCACTACAATTCCAGCTAGTTTTTTTAACTTTTTTTCAAGTTTAATTGCCTGCAGCTCAAATCTCGTCGCCGCCGGCAATAAATTTATATCAATTTCTTTCATTGCTATTCCATCAAACCTCTAGTCGCCAGGCCGACAGCCACCGCAAACCGGGCTCCTTCTTTTTTAACTTCAAAAGGCGGTTGTTTCTTAATCTCTATCTTATTAAAAGGCTGGGCCACTTGCACTTCCAACCCTAATGTTTTTGCTATTTCTTCTGAAAAACCCGGCATCAGCACCCCGCCGCCCGTCAAGATAATCACCTCAATATCTTTTCCCCATTCTTCCTTGACGGATAATAACATCTTTTTAATACTATTAATGTATTTTTCCCAGATCGGCTGCATTGCCTGCCGAACCTTATTTTCCAACTGGCCTTTTTCAAACCCGTAAGCGCGGCGGTAGCTTTCAGCTTCATTTTGGTCCAGCCCAAGCGATAAACTAATTGCCCGGCTAAACCCTTTGGCCCCAATTGGAACCGTCCTGGTCAAATAAACTTGGCCGGCTTTGCAGGAAGCAAAATAACTATGGTCATGAGCCATGTCAACAATCAAAGTCGGCAATTGCTCAACTGAAAAATAGCGGGCTAAAGCAACACTGGGAATTTCTAAAGCAATCAAATCTAAATCTGCTTTTTTCCCTAAATCAACATATTTACTAACTGTCTTTTTCGGAGCGGCCGCGACAAAGACTAATACCCGGTCATCATCGTCTTTATCAACTATCTGGTAATCCAACTGCACTTTATCTAAAGGGTAGGGGATAAAGGTTTCTGCCTCAAACTTTAAGGCCGACCGGACTTCACTTTCCTTCATCGGCGGAAACCACTTCAACCGGCTGACCACTTCGCTTTCCGGTAAACTGACAACCGCTTTTTTAGTAGTCACCCCGGCATCTTCTTTTAAGCCTTGAATTGCTTTAGCCAAAGTTTTTATTTTTTCTTCAGTGTTGGCGGCACTCAAAGAAATCGGGGTTGGAGTTTCACCGGCAGACTGCAAAACTAAACCACCGCTTTCCTTTTTAACCTGAATTAATTTTATGGAAGAATTTCCAATGTCCAATCCAAAAAAGCTCATCTTAAATTCATTCTAACAATAGACAAGCCCGGAGGCAAGTCTGTTGCCGGTTGCTAAATCCCCTGTATTCCGGTTCCGGAGAAAATAACATTAAATAGAGCATTAGGTATAATATCCCAACTTTTAAACATTCTTATCCGCCGGCTTATTTTTTCACCTTCGCTTGTCGGCTCGACTTCGGCAGTAGAATAAATTTCATATCCCTGTGAAGGAAACTCATCTCCTCTTACTCCTAACGGGGTTTGATTATAAAATGGTTTCAAAACCAAAAACAGCGGTGTTCCGGGTAAACCGCTAATCTCATAACTATGCGCTAAATCAGAACACGCCGACCCGGCCGCATTATCAAAATTATTACCGTTGTCTCCGGGATCGCTTGCCCAACGGCGGATATCATAACTACCGCCGTCTTGATAAAAATAAGTAATTTCCAATGCCGCTTCATTAGCCCAACAAACCGTTATTTCATTACTGTCATAGCCGGCATCAAAATTTATCGTCCCGTCGTCATTATGTTCACGAAGCCAGACCACGACCGATTCTCCGGAACGAACAAAATCTTGAGGATATATATATTCCGTATTGCCGCCAACTTCAGTAATATTAACGTTTACCTCTTCCACTCCCAAATCAGAGCCGACAATGCTGACATCGGTTTCTCCTTGCTTCAACTGCCGCAATGCCTCTTCAATTCCGGCCTCGGCGGCGGAAAAGGCTTTGGCCGATTCCTGCTCTTTTTCACTAATACTGACATCGGTTACTGAACGGCGGGACATTGACAGACCCAAAGTCAAAGCCACTGCCATTACGGTCAAAACAATCAGTGCAATCTGCCCGGCAGAAGACTGCTGAATGGCTAAATGGTTTAATGGTTCAATTGCTCTTTTCTTTAAACTCATTTTTTTAACTTTATCTGAGTAATTTTTATTAAATAATTTATTTCCCTAGGCAATGTTTTAAGAACTTTTATAATATATCCCTTGTGTTTATTATTAATCAACATTCGTTTAAAAGCTCTGCCCGTCCAATGAATTGATTCTTGAGCAGAACCTCGAGCAATGTAATAAAAACTTTGTTTATCCTTTTTATGGTATCTACCAAAACCTTCAGCGATATTTCCCCCAATAGAATCAGTTGAATCAACCCACTGCACCCCTAGAGTTCTCTTATTAAACCAATCCCACTTATCAACTAGAGCCCAAATATAATCTGATATTCCAGTTGCCTTCTTATAAGCTTCTATATCGTTCAGTTTTAAATATTTTTCCATATTTACTATTCTATATTAACCATTTAACTATTTAACCATCTAGCCATTCGAGATAAAGCCTTAGTGAACTAAGGCTTTATCTCCTCCCACTTCATTTGACTTTCTAATGTTTGAATAAAGATATCTTGATTTAATAAATTAACAATCATATCCGGCCGGTATTCAAAAGTTGCTGACGGGGCAGTATTGTTTTCCGTTCCTCTGTCTCTTTCGGCATTAATGCTTCCGTTTCCATTCCCGTCGGCATCAGCCACAAACACCCCTTCCAAATTAGCTTGGCCGCTGTCAGTATCTCCCTGGATCGTAATATTACCGTCAACAATAAATATTCCCTGCAAATTATCAACATCACCGTCAACACTTAAATTTCCTGAAATTACAAAAAAGCCGATGCCGCCTTCGGCCACGGTCAAATCTTGGTCCGCAGTTACGTTGCCGTCAATTAATTTAATTTCCACTTGGTTCGCCCCAACTGAACCGCTGATATCACTAAGATTGCCGGGCTCGGCCTGATAACTATCATCAAACAGAGCCGAGAAGTATTGGTAGCCAACGTTTGTCGGCTGCCATAAATTGCCGTTTTCCACCTGCCAATCATTGGGATCACCAACCCCCTCGCCGTCGTGATAATCAATACTGCTGTTGGCGGCTACCACTCCGTTTTCCTCGAAAATCCATGTTCCGCTGTCAGTATAACGGTTAGTGGCAATATAAGGAATACATTGGTCGTGATTAGCGCAGGAACTGGCAATGCGGTCGTCAACACTGCCGTAAGCAGTCACGTCGCCGCCGATAACCTGATACCATGGTTCACCTATTTGGCTGAAACCGACATGCAAAGTATCTTCGCCGTCATAATCGGCCGGATTTAAATTAAAACTTGTCGACAAATCGCAAGTGTCATTTAGCTCATGGACACTGGCTTCAATAAAATCTTCCGAACCGGACGAAAATTCGTACAAATTCCCGTAATCAAGAGTAATGGAATAAGTCCCATCAGAGTTTATCACGGTGCTTCCTCCTGGATCAAAGATTATATCACCAATATTAACTACATTATTGTCATCAAAATCATCGCAGGATGCATAAGGGTAATTTTCAGTAACGTCATAAACTGTCCC
>CAZDJQ010000037.1:0-6406 GCA_964505765.1 uncultured Gammaproteobacteria bacterium
TGGTCATGTTCACGCCGCGTCGGAAATTGTTCACGCCGCGCCGGAATTTTGCGCCAGAATGGCGGGCAACGCCGGGGGGGTTCGCGGTACACACCATCCCCATGGCGCCAGGTCCGGCGGGTTTCGTGGGAGCGGCCTACCCTGCTACATGTTGTATGCCGCCGACCATGCGCTACGGGGTTTCATCGTGCGTTTGATGGCCCGGTAATGGGCCGTTATTGTCCGTTTGATTTGGCTCTTCCGGCCCGTCTACACCGGCCGGGTCGCGGCCTGTAACGAGACGCACCACTTCGCGTTCAAGCCGTTCGCCACTCATGTCAGGGTAGCGCCGGCGGAGCAACCGCCGGTATCGCTGGCGCAACCACCGTTCTTGCCGTTCCCTCATACCTCTACTCCTGGCCACCACACAAACCACTAAACTAACGACTGGTAATCGAAAAGATCGACGAGGGGGATGCAGTAGACCGGCCTCCCATTGCAGTATGTGCCTCCGGTCGGCACTCGCACCAGCCCGCCCCGGTCTACGATACGCCGCAATGTTCTGACGTCTCGCCCCAGCAATGCCGATGCTGTCACGTAGGGGACACATGCTTCTCTCAGACCCGCGGAGAACGTGCTGCCACCGTTGCCGTTAAACACGCCACCCCGCAATGCCTCTACAGCCCGCGCAACGGCTCGCACGGGGGCGGTGCGCAGGTATTTGTCCAGTTTGTCGAAGGCGTGCGCCAGCGCGGACCTGAGCGCGACTTTGGGCAAGTCTTCCCGCAGGATGTTTGCCTGCCACGTGGCGCCCCTGCCCGCGTCTGAGGCACGCCATCGGTAGATGGTACTATCGCCCAATACAAGCCGGCGGGCAATCTGTTGAACACTGGCGCCTTCTGACCACATCAGCTTCGCTGTTGGCTTCCACTGTTTCTTGGCACGCATAGCCCATCCTTTCTTCGGGGCGCCCGGCGGCACCCCATCATCCTCGAACAGCCAACCAGCCGTCCCATCCCACGGCCCGACGCCCTCGCCCCGGGACACGAGGGGCTTGGCGAGGCCCTTGTACACTTCCTGCTTACTCGCCGGTGTCATGCTTCTCCTGTGGCTCCTTGATGGGCAGACCAGGGCCATGCTTCCTGTCGCTCGAAGCGCTTCTTCGCCTCATCAAGATGATCGAGCGCTTCTTCGAACAGGACCTTGCGGCCGAGCAGAGCGGCTCTGAACTGCGGTTCCGTCTGGCCGGCTTGCCAGGCCCCGAAGGCCAAGGAGAGCACAACACCGTCCATTCCCAGGCCGGTCTCCTGGAAGAAGTACTCCAGGGCGGCCGGATGCATCGTCATATCGGGCATCCAGAGGTTCTGTTTCTCCCAGAGGTCCAGGATGTTCCCCAGGGCCACCGTGACCGCCTCCATGGCCTCCACACCGTGCCGTATGCGCTCAGCACGCGCTTTATCTTGCCGCATACCCATGATTGCCTCGCGGTTGTACCTCGCTTGTAGCGCCTCTACAGGACCAGCCTGGCGCGCCTGAGAACAATTTAGTTCAACTCCGACCGGTCATGCCATGTTCCCAACTCGTCGGCCCACCGGCCGCAACTCTCGCAGTACGCCTGCGCCCCCGGATAGCGCCGGGCCGCCGGCACCGTTGCACGTGGGCCGCCAGTCCGCGAAGCCGCCGCGCGCGGTCTGCCTCCCATTTATCCTTCACCACGAATCTCCGTGCAAACATTGTGTTTTCGGCCGTAGAAGCCCGCCTCCCGGGCCGAAATCCTGAAAATACTGGGCGGGCAGGCACGTCCTCTGCGCAACGCCGCCGCTGGCAAGGGCGGCGCCGGCGCGGACGTTCGCCGCGGGCCTGTGGACTCGGGGGCCAGATTGCAGGTTTCCCCCTTCTGCCAACCCCACTCGGGGGGGGTCTCCGCCCATCTGGTCCGGCCACCTGCCCGCCCTCGCCAGTCCAAGAAGGAGCGCGGTCGCTCGACGACCGCGGACCGGCGATTGTGCCCATCGCATACCATCAATCCGTGTCCACATTCAGAGGGCGCACGCCCAGGACGCGTCCTGACCAGGCGTGATCCAGCAACACCTCAAACGGTAATGCATCGAGGGCGTCCCGACAACGCGGCCGTGACGGATGGCCGCCATGGACCCACGCTACTTCCCGGGCCTGCCGAGGCAAGGCGTTGAAAGGCGTGTCGGCAGCATAGGGACCGCCGCGCACGTGGGTCCCCGTGAACCGCGTCGGCAGGTCGGTCGCGCGATTTGCGAGGCCACCGACCCGACGGAGGCCCAACAAGCTGGTCTCCCAGCCAGACAGCGACTCGATGTCCGGAACCTCCAGGGTTTCGAACCGGCCCATCACGCCCAACCCATAGTCGCCCGAATCCAGATGTATCTCCAGCTCCGTCACGGGGCACAACTCGAGGTCCCCTTCGAGGGGCTCGAAGGGCAGCGCCTCGACCAGGTCGTCTTTCACCTTCGTGCTGATCGGGTGGTCACTGATGATCTTCTGCACCCAGGGGGCGTTGCAGAAAAATCCCTCCGCCCGAATCACCAGCAGCGGCTCCGGATGTGCGGCCGCATACTCTGCATTCCGCTTCGCCGCCCGCTCCGCGACCTCTCGGTCGCGATCCAGTCTCCGTTGCCGCTTGAGCGCGGCCTTTCGTTTTGCTGCATCCCTTTTCACCTCGACCTCCTTTAGACAGTTAAAAACCCCCTCTACAGGGGCTCTCACGCGGACGTCGAAAACTCGCTGCCCTTCCCAAAAACTTTGTAGTCCGGGTGGCCTGCGAGCGCCAGCGCCCGTAGTCTCGCCTCCAACCCGCGGGCGAGAAACTCGCTCTTCTCGGCGCCTTTTGCTGCCTCGTCCCTCGCCCATTCTCCTGCAACCTCCCATTGGTCCTCAAGATTATCCCAGCGAATACCGCCGATCGGGTCCAGCGGGCCCAGCAAAAACGGCCCGAAGAGCCACCAGTTCGGCCACCTGCCGGTTTCGTCACGCTCCGCCTCCGCTCGCCGGCGGGCCTCGGAACGGACCTCTGCCGCCGGATCTTCCACCTCCGTCGGCAAGGGGGTGTCGAATTCGTCCTCCTGGAACAGTCGTTGCGCCTCCTGCAGCTCAGCGGCGCTGAAAACCCAATGCCCCTCGCGATCCGGGCCGACGCCATCCCAACGGGCTGCGACGCTACGTAGCGCATCCATCCGCGGCAACAAGTCCTCGTGCCGGACGCTGACGCGCATTGGCCGCCCAGCCGCTTCACGTTGCCGCCGGGCTTCTGCCTGCGCATCACTGGCCTTATCATCGCTATCGAGTCCCCCTATTTTGCGACGGAGTGCTTCGAGGGCCTCGCGGCTGTAGAGGCCGGTCGGCCGGTTGTCCTCGGGTTGTGCGGCGGCCTGGCGTGCGGCGGCCTGGCGTCGGGCGGCCTGCGCCGGCTCCGCTTGCTCCTCTCGGCGCCGCGCCTCCGCTTCCAACCGATGTTTACGCGCGCGCCGGTGTGCGCCTGTTGGGTCTTTTGCCTCGATCGAGGCTGTCCCTTTCACGGCCGCCGCGAAGCCACGAATCATCTCTCGCTGAACCTTCCTTGCGCCCGCCGCCTCGCGGTTCGCGTCAGTCCAGACCCCGTATCGTGCGGCCTCCTGCCGGCCGGCGGCGATGCATGGCGGGTCTGCGTCAGGTGGATAAACGTACACCCGCTCGGCCGCCCTGCCCCGCCAGCGGACCGGCAGCCGGCAGCCCGACCAGCGCGCCAACTCCACGTTGCTGTACCGGACGCCATCAACTTTGACCGTATCGCCCTTCACGCGATACTTCCCGCGCTTTTGTAGGAGATACCCCACCTTGGCAGCGTCCACGGAAGGGCGATCGGCGCGCGCGTACAACTCCCGTGGCGGCGCGTCACGATTCCCCACTGTGTGCGCCGCATTCCACTCCTCAATCTGCTCCCCCAGCACACGGATATAGTCCTCCAGCGTGAGGATGTCACCCCGGTCAATCTCCCCGTCCAGCTTCTCGGGCCGCCCCGCCGTGTCGCGCCCCACCCAGCCGGGTAGCGTGTTCTCAAACTGAGAGAAAGCCGAGAAGATCGTTTCGGCATACTTGCTCCAACTCGCGTACGGCAGACAGTTTGTGACCTCGACGCCCAGCTCCGCCCATAGGCGGCCGTGCCCAATGGCATCCTCGTCGCCCTTCACATCCGTATCAGCCTCCGCCCCCCCACCGTAGTCGTGCGTTGCCCCGGAAAACCGGTTCGCGGTGAATTCGCGCCCATTGTCCCTCTGCCATAAATCCGGCGGGCCCCAGGAGATAAGGGCATCCTCGAGCATGTCGGCGACGACCGCACTGTTTGGCTGCAATGAAACCCGCAGGCCCACGATGGCGCCACTGCCGATGTCCACAGTAGCCGACCACCAGGGCCGGCGGAGGGAGCAACACTCGCGCCGCCGAAACGGTGTTCCACAAGGGCAGGGCGAATTCTGCGTTGCCGAAGGCCAGCCGGCCCCCTTCCCGTCCGGAACGACGGCAAAATTGTCCCCACGCCGGTGATCGGACGACCACACTAAGCCCGGCTGCAAGTCGCTCACCCGACGATAAACCCGCGGGGCGTGCCTGGTTTCCCAAGCCCGCACCCCGTCCCGCGCGATCACGCGAATTTGCGGCAAGACCCGCTCCTTCAGGAACCGGCGCACGGTGCTGCGCGATGGCGGCACAACGTCCCGATCCCGGCACCAGGGCTGCACTGACTGCCGCATGATTTGAGCCACCGTGTACCGCCCCTGATAACTCCAGAGATCGAGGATGTCTCTCTGGAGTTCGGGCGGGATCGCCCGCGTCTGGCCACGCTGCCGGAGTCGGCTCGTATCCAACAACCCCATATAATGGCCGCGGCGCTCGGCATTCTCCCATGCGTATAACGTGCTACGGGATACGCCGTACCGCCGGGCTAACCTATCCATCGCCGGCCCGGTTTTCCCATGCGGCAACCCCCTTGCCTGCCGCACTTCCACGACGGCCTCGATCCGCTGCTCGAATTTGTCCGCCTCCTCGCCAAACCCCTGGACCCGGAGCCAGGCGAGATTAGGCCAGCCCGAGGCTATACGAGGTATATCTCTCACCGGCCCGATGAGGCCGGGCAGCGGGGCCTCGTCGGCCCCGCTTGCGGCTTCGGGTTCCTGATCTGCGCGCGGAACGAGAGCCTGCTGGGGCTCGTCCTCACCGCGCCAGCGACGCTGTGCTGCGGCTGGTAGCGATGATAGCAGAATACCCTGTTCCGGCCGACCGTTGGCC
This sequence comes from uncultured Gammaproteobacteria bacterium, assembly GCA_964505765.1. GTDB lineage: Bacteria > Patescibacteriota > Microgenomatia > UBA12405 > JAHJSD01 > CAZDJQ01. The sequence goes on from CAZDJQ010000037.1 coordinate 5,272, forward strand.
AACCGCTCGCCGGTAGGCCGCACCACCCAACGCCGCTGCAGGCGCCGCCTTTGCCGTGCGCTGATTCCCATCAGATTTTCAACTTGCTCGTAAGTCATGAGTTCCATCTGGCTGGTGCTCCGTAAATGGTATCCCGTGAGCTATCTCATTGTTCTCCATGCGGTTCGAGGGCCTGATCGAGCCGCGCGCGCCTCTCAACGATCTGCCGCAGCGCCCGCCGGAACCTCCTCAGCTGGTGTCGCGAAACCGAAGAATGGCCGGAGAGCACCTGGCTAACGTAGGGCCTCGATACCTTCAGTGCCCCAGCGAGTTTGTCGTGCGTGAGGCCGTAGTATGCGAGCCCCAATTTTAACCCAGTAACACTCGCGGCGATTTTGATTCCGTTGCACATCCTCTCAGTCGCTCTATGATGTGAGTTGGAGCATGACGGCATACTACCAGAGGTAATAACTCGTTGTCAAGCGCAAATAATTACCCCAGCTCAGAAGGCGCTCGCTTAGGGGCCTTAATCAAAGACCTTGGGATCTCTCAGCGCCGGTTTGCGGCGACCGTCGGTTACTCGCAGGCATCCATAAATAACATGGTCCGGGGCGAGACCCGCATAACAAGAGAAGCAGCGGAGCGCATTTGCGATACCTATAAAGTCCGGATCGGTTGGCTGCTCAAGGGGGAAGGGCCACGTTTCCGGCCAACGGAAGCCTTGCCCTTCGAGACAAAAACCCTTGCCCCCACAACTACCACCACCACGGACGCGGGCGCGCCGGAAAAGGCAGTCGCGGTCCGCCGCACGGAGCCTGTGAAAATATGGGTTTGCAGTAATTGCAAAAAAGGCGGCTTGGAGAGGGACTATATCTTCTGCCCGCGCTGTGGGCTGCGCCTGGTCTGGCCCGATATGCACAACGCGGAGGATTAGCCGGCTTTTAACCGGCTGTAGCCCGGCGAGAGCCGGAATCGGCCCTTGACCACGCGCCGAACCCGGCTATAATGGAGAGCACCGTAAGTGGTAGGCTTTGGTGGCCGTCAACGGCGGCACAGCAAGGTCGCGCGAGAGGCCGGGTCTGGTGCCCCGGCCTTTTGCTTTGTGTGCCGAGCATGTTCGAGAGCCTGGAGGTGCAAGTCCTCTGCCCAACCTGAT
>CAZDJQ010000038.1:0-2734 GCA_964505765.1 uncultured Gammaproteobacteria bacterium
CAGCCGCAATGGGTTGCTGCTTTATCCTTTGGAAATTCGCGACTGGTTGATTAAAGATTTAAAAAATGGTTTCCCTTCAAAACCAAGAAGAGCAAAACTAAAAATCTCCGAGGGGATTTTGTTTTGAATGCAGAAGCTTTTAATTATTCGTCTTAGTGTTTTTCGTTAGTTTCTTATCTAAAGAATATAGAGGATAATGAGTTTTTAGATGTAGTTGTAGATAACAGGTGTCATAAATTGATAAGTCTTTCGCTAATGCGAGTTTGGTTATCTCTTCCAAATCAAAATCATAAACATATTCAATGTTTTTTAAATTTTCAAAGGTGTTAATAATTTTAAATAGTTTATTTTCAGAAATTCTTTGTGATCCTAAAGCATATCTTAAAGCGTTGGTCACTTCTAAATTAAATATATATGGTTCAACCAATTTAATATTTCCTTGTTTGAATTGGTTAATAACTTCTTGATCTTTGCCTTCATCAGGGAGCAAGTAAGAGAGGAAGAAGCTGGCATCAAATATTACCGGCTTCATTAAAGACGACCCTTTTTGATGTACCCCTTTAAATCATCTTTGTCCATAACTACACTTTCTTTAATATCATCCAATTGTTCATAAAAAGCAGTATTATTTCCTTTTTTTCTTAGTTTAGATAAATAATTTCTTACCGCCTCGTTTACCAGCGTGGATAAGCTTTTATCCATTTTTGCGGCAATTATTTTTAAGGATTTTAAATATTCTTGGTTCAAAGCGACAGTTGTTCTTTTTTGCATGATAGCATCTTATCATCAAGATGATTTGATGTCAATAAGGAGTTTTGGATAGTCGTCAACACCGACTCCTCCGAGTATATTTCCCGAGCCTAAATTTATCTGTGCGATCGCACACTTAAATTTTGATAAAGCGATTTGTGTTATTATCTTAATAAGATGGAGAAAAAAGATTTACCTCCCATCCCCAAACTGGCTCAAATCATCGGCCCCTCTTTTGTTTTACTTGGATTGGCTTTAGGCAGCGGTGAGCTGATAATGTGGCCGTTTTTAAGTGCCAATTATGGTTTGGGGATAATTTGGGGAGCCTTGGTTGGGATCAGCATCCAGTTTTTCTTAAACACCGAAATCATGCGCTATTCTTTAGTTTGGGGCGAAAGCATTTTTGTCGGCTTTAAGCGGTTGTGGCCGGGCTGGCCGATTTGGTTTATTATTTCCACATTTATTCCTTGGGCTCTGCCCGGTTTTTCCTCAGCTTCAGCTCAAATATTGGCAAACATCCTGCCCGGATCGATAAATCAGCGGATGTTGGCAATGGCAATATTGATATTTACCGGTCTGGTTTTAACGATTGGGAAAACTCTTTACAAAACCATGGAACTGCTTCAACGGACAATTATTATTCTTGGGTTGCCGCTGATCATATTATTGGTAATCTTGATAACCAATCGCAGTGATTGGGTTGATCTAGTCCAGGGATTGGCCGGTAAAGGAGCCGGGTATTGGTTTCTGCCGGTTGGAATTTCTTTACCGGCATTTTTAGGGGCGCTGGCCTACTCCGGCGCCGGCGGTAATTTAAATTTAACCCAGTCATTCAATATTAAAGAAAAAGGTTTTGGGATGGGCAAATATGCCTTTAAGATTGTTTCAATTCTAAGAAAAAAAACGGAAAAAGACACCTTGGAAGGAGAGACCTTTCCGATTGACTCAAAAAATTTAAAAAGATTTAAAAATTGGTGGCGGCTGGTTAATCAGGAGCACCTAATTGTCTTTTGGGGATTGGGCTTGGCAACGATGATTTTATTGTCGGTTTTAGCCCAAAGCCTGGTCTACGGCCGGGCCTCTAGTCAGGGGATAACTTTTATTTATCAAGAAGCTAATGTCATCGGCCAAATGATTGGTCCGGTGTTTAGATTATTATTTTTAATTATGGCGGCTTTAATGCTTTATGCCACTCAGCTGGGAGTTCTGGAATCTTCTTCTAGAATAATTTCTGAAAACATCCTCTTGTTAGCCTGGGAGGAGAAAAAAGAAGTTAACCCCTCTCTTTGGTTTTACGGCGCTTTGTGGGGCCAGATTTTCCTTGGAATACTAATTATGGTTTTCGGGGTAACCGAACCGAGATTTTTGTTAACCTTAGCCGCGGTTCTTAATGCTTTTGCAATGACGGTCTTATTCCCTTTAGTTTGGTATTTAAACAAACAACGATTAAACAAAAAACTCCAGCCCCGTATTTTAAGACAAGCAATTGCCCTTGCCTCGTTTATTTTCTTTGCAGTTTTCTCAGCAGTCACCTTATTCAGTCATTTTTGATTTTAGTTCTTTTGGCACTAACTGGCTGGTGGTCAATGTTTTTTGGCAGTGCCGGCACTCAAAATAACCGTTGCCGGACGCATCCTGGCTTTTATTTAATCTTGTCCTTACTGGTTTTTTGCTCCCCTCAACCCAAACCAATTGGTGGTTGATAAAGCAGGTTTCCTGTTTTGAAGTCATAAATTTCACCCCCTTTCTTTAGTGGGGAGAAGTCTATTATTGGTAAAGAGGCGACCCTTGTCTCAAATTAGCAACCAGAAAAGCTTTTGTCAAATCTCTTGACATCTTTGTGTTTATTAATTAGTCTATGGACTAGAATGCTGGATAGAAACAAAATTTATTTTTAGTGATTTTTAGGGGGCTTAAGCCCCCTAAATTTTTTGGAATAATGAAAAAAAAGTTGGGCTTTAATAATCAAAAATTTCTTAAAGCA
>CAZDJQ010000038.1:2834-5807 GCA_964505765.1 uncultured Gammaproteobacteria bacterium
TTTTGGAATAATGAAAAAAAAGTTGGGCTTTAATAATCAAAAATTTCTTAAAGCACAGAAAAAAGCAATTATTAAAAGGATGAAGCAGGTCGGCCGGCTGTATTTGGAATTCGGCGGTAAATTGCTGGCCGACAATCATGCCGCCAGGACACTGCCCGGCTACGATCCGCAGGCCAAATTAAAGCTTTTAAAAGAATTGGAAAAGGACATGGCGATTATTTATTGTGTTTCCGCCAAACAATTAGCCGACGGTAAAATCCGGGGCGATTGGGGGGTCGGCTATGATTTAGCTACTTTAAAAGCGGTTGAAGATTTGGAAAAAGCCGGCCTGCCGGTGGAAGGGGTGGTTATCAACCGCTACGAGGGAGAAGCAGAAGCGAAAATATTTGCCAAGCGGTTAAAGCGGAACGGAATAAAAGTTTTTAAACGGAAAGAAATTAAGGAATATCCGCAAAATTTGGACTTAATTCTTAGCCCGCAGGGATATGGAGGCGATGATTACTTTCAAATTGCCAAATCGCTTATTGTAGTTTGGGGAGCCGGCGGCGGTGCCGGCAAGCTGTCGACTTGTTTGGGCCAAATATACTTGGATGCACAGCACGGCATTAATTCCGGCTATGCCAAATTTGAAACCTTTCCGGTCTGGGATCTACCCTTGGACCATCCGGTTAATGTCGCTTATGAAGCCTCAACTGCAGATTTGGGCGACACCAACATGATTGACCCTTTTCACCTTGAAGCATACCAAAAATCAGTGGTCAACTATAATCGCGACATAGAAGCCTTTCCGATTATTAAAGAAATTTTCAACAAATTGCTTCCCCAAGACAATTTCTGCCGGCAATATAAATCTCCCACTGATATGGGAGTAAATTTGCTCTCAAACGGGATAATTGATGAAGAAATAGTTAAACAGGCGGCTAAAAAAGAAATAAATTTTTACCTTTTCCGGTATCGGCAGGAATACAAGCAGGGCCTGTTAAATGAAGATGTGCTCAGGCGGATGAATTTGATAATGAATAAAGTAAATATTGATGAAACATATCTTCCGCCGGTATCCGCCGCCCGCCGAGCAAAAAAGCAAGCAGAGAACCAACCTGACAAAGGTGATCAAGAAGTTTATTGCGGTGCCGCAATTGAATTGCCGGATGGGAATGTGGTCTGCGGCAAAAACTCGCCCCTGCTTCATGCAGAAGCGGCCGTGGTTTTAAACGCCCTAAAAGAATTGGCCGGGATAAAAGATGAACATGACTTAATCACTGAAAACGTAATTTCATTAGTCAAAGACCTAAAAAAAGAAATAAAAGACGACTCCTATAGTCTTAGCTGTGCGGAAACACTATTAGCATTAAGCATCTCCAGCCAGACAAACCCCTTGGCTCAAAAAGCATTAAAAGAAATATCAAGTTTACGAAATACTTATCTCCATACTAGTCATCTTCCATCACCGGAAGATGCAAACATTTTTAACAAACTGGATATTTGGGTTTCAACTGACGGCGGGGGAGAATAAGGTTAATCTGCGGTTAAATTATAAGATGTTTGTGTTTAGGGTTTTGCTGCGTAGGGACAAGTCGCGACTTGTCCCTACAAATAAAATTATTCTAATTCTGTTAGAATAAACATATGCCAAAAAAATCAACAGTTTATGTCTGTCAAGAGTGCGGCGCTCATGCTCCTCAGTATATCGGCCGGTGTCCGGAATGCGGGGAGTGGAACTCTTTAGTAGAAGAAATTGTTTCTCCGGAAGAAAAAGAAATAGTGGCGAAAAACCTGGAATCGGCCGATATGGTGTCGGTTAATCAGGTCGAAGCCGACAGAACGACTCGGATAAATACGGGCATTCAAGAGTTGGACCGGGTTTTAGGGGGAAATTCATCTGAAGGCAAGGCCGGCATTGTCCCCGGTTCGGTAGTTCTTTTTTCAGGCGAACCCGGGATCGGCAAATCAACTCTGCTTACTCAGTTGGCAGTAAAACTATCCACTAACAAGCCACCACTAACCACTATATATGTTTGCGGCGAAGAATCGCCCGAGCAAATCAAACTGCGTTTAACCCGCTTAGGGTCGGATAAAAGCAATGATCTTGAAAATTTAAAGCTTTTTCCGGAAACCAACGTCGATGCAATTATTAAAAAAATTTACCAGATACTAGATTCTAAACTCCAAACTCTGCTGATTGTGGATTCGATTCAAACGCTTTATACCGAAGATTTATCCGGTGTTGCCGGTTCAATTTCCCAGCTTCGGGAAGGCACCAAACGGCTGATCAAATTGGCCAAAACCAAACAAATCCCGATTTTTTTAGTCGGCCACGTGACTAAAAAGGGAAATATCGCCGGCCCAAAAACAATCGAGCATGCCATTGACACGGTTTTGTATTTGGAAGGGGAAAGATCATCAAACCTCCGCTTATTGCGGTCGGTAAAAAACCGTTTCGGCCCGACTGATGAAGTCGGAGTCTTTAAAATGACCGATGCCGGTTTAAAACAAGTGCTTGATCCGTCTTTTTTAGGAGGAGAGAAGGGGTTGAAAAGCCAGCCGGGCTCGGCTTTCAGTGTTGTTTTTGAAGGAACCCGGCCGATGACGATTGAAATCCAGGCTTTGGTGTCTAAAAGTTTTACCCCGATGCCGAAAAGAGTGATCAACGGCTTAGACCGCCGGAGAGCCGAGATGTTGATTGCGATAGTCCAAAAGTATTTAAATTTAAAGCTGTGGGAGTATGATGTGTTTTTAAATGTGACCGGCGGACTAAGAATTAAAGAACCGGCTGCGGATTTAGCCGTATGTGCAGCAATTTACTCTTCTTACAAAAACAAGCCCTTACCTGATAAAAGCTGTTGGATCGGGGAAGTGTCGCTTTTAGGCGGGATAAACAAGGTGACTCAGCTTAAAAAAAGGAAAAAACAAGCCGAGGCGGTTGGTTTTGATCAGATCTACACCCGGTCTAAAATAAAAAAAATCAGACAGCTG
>CAZDJQ010000039.1:0-1858 GCA_964505765.1 uncultured Gammaproteobacteria bacterium
TAGTAGTTGGAAGTGGGATAGTATTCAAAGTAATATTTCAATATCTTATCGCCTTCGTCATAATAAAAATTGACAAACAATGTTTCTTCTCCTTTGCCGAACCGAATTTGATCTTCATCGACTGTTTCAATTTCCCATTCCTGTCCTTCTAATTCCTCAACATAATATTCTTTAACCTCCTCTATAGAAGCCTTCGCTACATAATCTACTGCTGTCCGTTCCATCTCATTATCTTTGGTATAGCCAACGCGGACAGAACCGGGATAACGGCCGATAAAAGACAAATCTTCTGTCCCGACAGAATCTTTTTCCGGCAGCGGTTCCCCTTCTACTTCAGTAAGTTGAGTGGTTTCTGTTTGTGTTTGTGGTTGTGTTCCTATTTGCTCTTCTACAGTTTCTTGCTGTTGTTTAGAAGATTGAGTCAAAAAGTAGACAACTGCCCCCGCAATAATAAGTAGAACAATGATCAAAACAACCAATACTGTATTGCCTTGCTGGAATTGGCTATTATCTCTTGCTTCTTTCACTATTCCAATAGTAGACCATACAAAAATATTTGTCAAATATTTTAATCATCCTTTATTAAATATTTCTCAATATTCTCTAAATGCTCCTCATCAGTCTCGGCGCTTGGATACAATCAAAAAGGATTTCAAACAGCAGTATCTTGTCTAAACGTGTTTTTTAAAATGAGAAAACCGAGGAACGCCCCGCAGATAATCATAATCCCTAAATATATTGTTGTTAAATAATCAAGAAAAGAACCTAAAGTAACGGCAATCAAATCATTACGGACAACATCTAAAGCCGGCGATTCAGAAGCAGGCATCTTCGGCAATACGCCAAGAATATTAGAACCGACAAGTTTACCCAAACCAAACTTCAAAGTAGAAAAAATCAACAGAACAATAGTTAAGTTTTTAAAATAACCCAAAAGATTTTCCTTATTAACAAGCACAAGTGCTAGGAAATAGATCGCCGTTAAACTTACTAATGCCCATTGCAGATATCGGAAAACCTGATAGCCCCGGCGGACTTTCTGAAATTGATTCCAAACATCAGAAGGAATCTGGTTAGTTAAATCAAGTCTATCCGGCATATTTCTAGTCAATCCGGAAATCTGTCCACTCATCTCCTGATCAAAATCAGCAAAACCCTCTGCCAAAGACTTTTTTAGCGGTGACAACTCAATTGTTAATTCAAGATCAGACTTCTTCCCTTTTAGATATCCAAAAATATTAGTTAATTTCTCCTCTACCTGCTGCTGCAGCCAATTGGTTGGCAATGACTGTTGAATAATTTCTCCAAAATTTTCTGGGGGTATCGGCCCGGTTTGGTCCATTGGCAAATCCCCCTGCCCTTGATTTAAAACCAAGGCCGGAATTATCTCTGTTCCTGCTCTTTGATATAGGTTTATTTTTTTAAAGTTTTCAGCGTGAAAATTTGGTTGAAGGAAAGTGTTTTCTAACGAGACAAACAAAACCGCTAAAAATAAGCTTAATAAAAAGAATAAGCTCAGAACAATGGTTAAAAACTTTTTCATTGAATTAATCTATTATAGACTAAACATCTTGTTAAAACAAAAAAGCGCACAGACATACTTCAAACCCTTAAAAAATCAACAAAATTCACCGCAATTGGTGAAATGTCGACCTTTTAAGGTCGGTGGCGGAGCCTAAATCAGCTCAAATGCGTCAAGCCTCATTGGGCTCCGCCATGTCGTTTATCGTCTTTTCCACCGAAGCCAAATGGCAGCGGCGAACGCCAAACCGCCAAGAGCAAGAGCAGCAGCAACTGCTAACGGGTTCGACTCCGAACCGGTAACCGGTAGAAATGGTTCCGGCGTCGGCGTCGGCGT
>CAZDJQ010000039.1:1958-5652 GCA_964505765.1 uncultured Gammaproteobacteria bacterium
GGTTCTTCCGGCGGACACGGACCATGGGACAAAACGAATTGCCCCGACCACGATCCGTAAATCATGGTTTTGGCCTCCTCCACTCGGGAATCAAGGTTAGCAATAGTGGTGTAGTGACACACCCCACCCGACTGCTTACCCAACCCCACCCTTTCGGTTTGCCCATTTTCCCAGGTAACTTCAATGTTATCTGGGCACATTCCCTCCTGTACTTCTGTTATCACAAAGTGCCACTCTTCCGAGTTGCACTCGTGATCGTCCAGTGCTTTTGCAAATATCCACTTTCCGTCTGCAAAAACTACGACGGAAACAACTAGCACAAACAATAGTGCTAATTTAACCACTAGTACCTTCTTCATCGTTTCCTCCCAAAAAACTCATTCTTTAGCGAATTTTTCTTCCTTCTCCCCTTGGGAGTTTCGGCCCAGACCAAGGACCTTAACTCATGGAAAGAATTCCGAATACATTTGCCTATCTATTTCTATCGGTTGGCAAGACCGTTGTTTGCTGCACACAAGGGCAGAATTTGCCCCTGAGTGCAGCAAACAAGATGGAGGAAAACTGGTTGTCTGTGCGCTTGTAGAAACTTTAAGAAGGAAAGCTATCCAGCCGCTATTAACCTTAAGCTTGCCTACTTATTTGTTCCTACAAACACTAATATGTCAAAGTGCTAACAATAAATAACAAAAAAAGCGCTAATGCTCTAGCGGTTATCTATCATTATAGAGTATATTATAAGGGAAAAGGGGTTATATGTCTATATTAAAGGATATTCAACTCCCCTAGTGTTTTACCGTGTGCCGAATTGATTAAATAATTTAAATCGGTTATAATCCTCATATGGCAAAGAAAAAATCATCCTCAACCCAAAAGCTTCGCGGCAACAAAAAATTCCGTCTTGGTCTGATTCTTGTTCTGATGGCGATTATTGCCGTCTTGTTCTTTATTTGGGAAAAAGGCCGGATTGCCCTGATTGTTGCTTTTGTCCTTTTAACCGGCGCCCTTGGGCTTGAACTGACCGAAACCGACTGGGATCTGGGCACACTTTGGCAGACCGGTTCATTTCAAGAAGCCCGAGTTGAGCGTGATGAATCCGGCAATATTCTCTATGACATTGAAGGAAATGTAACCACTAACAGCGATATCGGCAAAAGTGCGGATAAATACAACTGCAGTGACTTTGACACTCAACCCGAAGCGCAGGCCTTTTTTGAAAAACTCGGTGGAATTGAAAACGACGTCCACCGCCTGGACGGAGACAATGACGGTGTTGCCTGCGAAAGCCTGCCGGCCGGACCTTAAATAACCACGCTTAGAACATGCTTTGAGCTTTAATTAACTTTGTCAATTCCGCCTCATTTAAAGCAGTATCATCGGTTGTCAGTTGATAATCATAAGAACCGGAACTCCATAATACAGCTGACCAATCACTTGGTAAATTAGGATTTTCCCCCACTCCAAAATAACAAACTTCCTGACCTCCCATTTCTTTCTGTGTTCCTTCACAATCAAACGGATATTTATTACTTTTAATTATTCGAATTGATTTGTCTTCCTTTTCCAATACTGTTTCATAAAGCTTCCCGATGTCCGACTCCCTCATCTCCGCCTCCTTTGTCACACTATAACCAGATGGAATATAAAACTCTAATGATTTTTTAGGATTTAAACTGCTTAACAATCCACTAAAAAAAAGGGCTAAAATAACTAAAAGAATTACTGCTCCTAATCCAATTAAAATATACTTGGCTGTTTTAGACATGTAACCACCTTCTTTAATAATTCCAGCTTAACATAAAAAAAGATTTTCAGAAGTTTTCGCTTATCTTTAAATCATTCCTCTTTCTTCCTGCGATATTTCAGTTTCTGCTTCTTATAAAAACTGGCGTTATGTTTTCCATTGAATTTCTCTTCCGGATACTTATTTTTATTCTTCTCAATTTTATCTTTAACAATTTCAAATAGTTCAAGATTGCACTTATCACACAACATAACTAGATACCAAAAAACATCAGCTATCTCTTCTCCAATTTCTTCATAATCCTGAGAGCCCGATGAAGGAGTCCACTGATAATGTTCCAACAATTCTGAAGCTTCAATCACAATAGATTTTGCGATATCGGGTTCATTAGGATCCCAGCCTCGTGCTTTAGTAAATTCCATAATTTCTTTAATTAAATCTTCTATTTTATTCATAGTTAATTATCTAACTTGTAACACTTACCTTCTGGCCCGGAAATTCCTCTTTCCTCTCTCATATAAAATTATCCTAACAAAGATGCCAATATATTGATATGGGAAGATATAGATATAAAATTAAAAATTACAGGGATAATTAAAACAAGATTACTTTTAAAATGTACAAAAGATATGTATACTGGTTGATATGAATTGCCCACATTGTGACAGTACTCAAATAATTGTAAAAAACACTCGACCAACTAAGGGGAACACCCAAATATGGAGGAGAAGGCAATGTTTGGATTGTAAATACACTTTTACTACTTATGAAAGAATTGACTTGTCGAACTTGATAGTAATAAAAAAATCAGGCGAGACAGAAAGATTTAAAAGAAATAAGTTGTATTCCGGCATTTATGGAGCAACCATAGGCTCCAAAATACCGAATAGAGAAATAAAAGTAAGTGAAATAACTAGACTAGCTGAAAAAGAAATCCTAGCTTTAAAAAAGAAAAAAATTACCAGTCAAGAAATTGCTGATATCGTTCTTAAAATCTTAAAAGAAAAGCAAATGTCAACATTTCTAAGGTTTCTTGCCTATCACAAAAAAATTTCTTCATCAAAACAAGTAAAAAAAGAAATTAAAAAATATCTAAAAGATTAAATAGCTTTTATACGGTTCAATCTTAAAAATAAGGTAAAATATATCAAGATGAAGGAAAGAATACTACCAGATTCTCTTTTACAAGGAGAGTATTTTCACTGTAGGCCAACAGAGGATAGTCCTACAGTTAAAGTAAAAATCATATCAGTCAGAGGAGAAAGCATAAAAAGACTGTGTGTATGCGGAGCAAGGTCGCCATGTAGTAAATGCAGCTTAAGAAAAGATAGCACTGATAATTACTGTCACTATTGGCGAGGAGATGGTTTGCCAGATGGTTATGCAATCGTCGGACCAAGGGCATATGAAAAATCAGACCGTGGATGGAGTGACTAAATACTGTATCTTGTTTTACTTGTAGTATTGGCTCCCCCAACCAATTCAAAGCGATAAACTGTTACTGGAGAATCCGGTTTAACTGGCCGCTGATAATAACTAGCGTAAACTTCATACATTTCGTCATCATCTACAAAAGACTCATGACCAATTTTATCCTCATTTGTTAATTCAGCCATTGTTTTATTTGACACTGAAGTAATCTTGGCTCTGGCAAAAACAGTTAACTCCGGACGTGCAATTAAGTCCACTTCATCCCCAACCTTTAAGTCTTTGTCATCCCAAAGCCGCCATGTGCAATCTTTCTCACCATTTAATATTAATGGGACTAAATCCGGAGCAAATTTCAATGTTTTACTATTAGTTGGCATAATTTGATTTTATCAAATGTTTAATTATTTAACATTGTAAAACTTGGCTGAAGTATATCCCTTCTTTAAATATGCAGTAAGCCACGTGGGGATGAACCCGACGTGGTTCATCCCTACGTAGTAATGCGGAACTCGTGCCGGCCTC
>CAZDJQ010000040.1:0-5339 GCA_964505765.1 uncultured Gammaproteobacteria bacterium
TGAACAGGAATAGAACTTTGCCCCTTTTTTAGTTTTTTTAATCACAACCGGTTTGCCGCATTCCGGGCATTTAAAGCCGGCTTTTTTATGATGGGGAGCGGTATACTTACAATCCGGAAACCGAGAACAAGACAAGAACTTTCCGTATTTACCGGTTCGAATAACTAATTCTCCTTCCCCGCATTCCGGGCATTTCTTGCCTGTTTTTTCGGTTGGAATTTGCATTCGTTCTGCTTCTTGTTCAACTTTATCCACTTTTTTATGAAACGGCCCCCAGAAATCAGATAGAACCGGCTGCCATTCTTGTTCCCCCTGAGCGATTTCATCAAGATTGTCTTCCATATTAGCGGTGAAGGGGAGAGCCATAATTTTAGTGAAATGTTTAACCAAAAAGTCAGTTACCGTATTGCCGATTGGTGTCGGGAGAAAATAGCCGTTTTCTTTTTCCACATATTGTCGGGATTGGATTGTGGAAATAATTGGGGCATAAGTTGACGGTCGGCCGATGCCGTGTTCTTTTAAATCAGCAATTAAACTAGCTTCATTGTATCTTGGCGGCGGAGTAGATTCATGATCGGTAATTTCTACTTCTTTGGCCTTTAGTTTTTGACCTTCTTTAAGCTCCGGCAGAATAGTTTCTGATAATTTAGTCGGATAAACTTCAGCAAATCCCTTAAAAAGCACCTGGCTGCCGCTGGCCGAGAATAAATACTTTTTATTTTTCAACTTTATGCTAGTTCTGGCTAGTTTGGCGGAAGCCATTTGACAGGCAACCGTCCGCTTCCAAATTAAATCGAATAATTTTTTTTCCCGTTTTTTTAACTTTTCACTTTTCACTTTTAACTTTTCATTAATCTCCGTCGGCCGAATTGCTTCGTGCGCTTCTTGGGCTAATTTTGATTTTGTTTTGTAGATCCTGGCTTTTTCAGGCAGATATTTTTTCCCGTATTCACCGTCAATATACTTTCTTGCTTGGTTTATTGCCGATTTAGCTAAACTGGTTGAATCGGTTCGATGGTAGGTAATTCGTCCTTTTTCAAATAATTTTTGGGCCACGCTCATGGTAAGTTTTGATGACCAGCCTAGTTTGTAAGAAGCGTCCTGCTGTAAACTGGAAGTGGTATAAGGGGCGAAAGGATTTTTAGAGATTGTCTTTTTCTTAATTTCAGTAATTTCATATTCGGGATCCAAATCTTTTACTATTTTTTCTGCCTTCTTTTTAGTATCTAAAATTGTGGTAGTGACAGTGTGAGTGCCGGCAAAAAGTTCGGTTTTTTGGCGTTTAGTAATAGAATCACCATCTATTTTCAATAGTTTGGCAGTAAAATCATTAAACTTCGACCAAACCCGATAATATTTTTGGCTTTCAAAATCTTTTCGTTCCCGTTCTCGTTCAACTATTAACCTGACCGCAACTGATTGCACCCGGCCGGCTGATAAACCGCGGCGGATTTTTTTCCAAAGCAGGGGAGAAAGAGTGTAGCCGACAATCCGGTCCAAGATTCTACGGGTTTGTTGGGCGTTAACCAAGTCTGTATCGATTTTGCCCGGCTTTTCCATCGCGTGGTCAATGGCGGATTTAGTTATTTCATGAAAAGAGATTCGTTTAAACTTTTTAGCCGGGACTTTTCCTTTATTGTGAGTGCAGATATATTTTATGTGGTAGGCGATGGCTTCACCCTCCCGGTCGGGGTCAGTAGCAAGATATATTTCTTTTGCTTTTTCAGCTGATTGTTTAACCTGCCTGATCGACTTGCTTTTTTTCTTGGAAATTACATAAGTCGGATCAAATTCATAGTGGCTGTTTTTCTTTTCAATCTCAACCCCGAATTTGCTTTTGGGCAGGTCGCGGACATGGCCCATGGTTGCTTCCACGGCATAATCGTCCGGTAAATGCCTTTTTATAGTTTTTGCTTTGGTTGGTGACTCAACGATTATTAATTTTGACATGGTGGTTATTATAACATTAGCATATAAAATGCAAATAGTTGTCGATAAATAGATTCCTTTGTAGGGACAAGTCGCGACTTGTCCCTACAATAGTTTGTTTAGTGTTATTATTAAATAAACTATGTCTAAACAATTTAAAACACTGACTCCATTAAACAAAGATTATCCAACCAGATTACAGCACATTCCGGATAAACCAGCTAAGATCTGGCTTAAGGGGGATAATCTAGACATTTTTGATAAACCCGCTTTGGCAGTTATTGGTAGCAGGAAATGCACTGCTTACGGTCGGAAAGTAACTAAACAATTGGTCTCCGACCTAGTTAAGCTGGGCGTAGTGATCATTTCCGGGATGGCTCGGGGGATAGATAGTGCGGCGCATCAAGCTGCTTTAAATAATAAGGGAGAGACAATTGCGGTTTTGGGGTCGGGATTGAATGTGGTTTATCCGCCGGAAAATAAAAAATTATTTAAGCGCATAAATTTGGCTGTTTCCGAATATCCGCCGGAGACAAAACCCAAGGGAAATAATTTTTTGGCCAGGAATAGAATAATTTCCGGGCTAGCCGATGGAGTATTGGTAATTGAGGCCGGCAAAAGGTCAGGGACTCTGAACACGGCCAAACACGCGGCTGAACAGGGAAAAGAAGTTTTTGCTGTTCCCGGCCCGATAAATTCTCACACTTCTGCCGGCATAACTTGGCTATTAAATCAGGGAGCAAAAGCGGTTTATGAATTAGAAGACATTTTAGTTGAGTTGGGCTGGGATTAAAAATTTAACTCAACGATCGTGGAGTTAAATTTTGTTTTATTAGCCGGATAATGAGCCCGATTAAACTAAGAAGGCCGATAAACTCTAAAATCTGCGGCCAGAAAATAACGTAAATAGTCGATGGACGATAGTCGATAGACGATGGTGGTAACTTCCAGCCGTTGGCCCAGTTGTTGATTGAAATATGATTATTTAGGAACTTCGGTTTTACTCCATTAAAATAAAAAGCTATCCAGCCGCGGTCATAGGATTGAGGAAGGACAAGATAGTCAAATCCATCTTCCCATTTTAGGTATGAATTTACAGTGTATCTCCAGATATTAGAACTGAACTCTAAATCTTTTGTTTCTCCTAGGTAGCGGGCGTTTAAATTACTAAATTCCAGCGGATAGATTTTGATATTTTTTATATCGTTTTTAGTTTGAAACTGGTTATAGGAAATGTTGCTGAAGGTAAAGCCGATGCCGGTCTGCCATTGATCTTTCATCGGCGGAATGACTGCTTGTGCAGTTGTCCAGCCGTTGGTTTTATCCAACTTTTGGTAAAAGAATTTGTAGTTTTCCTGGCCGTCAAAAGCAGCAATTAAGGGGGAATGACCTTGATGATATCGATATTCAATTTCTAATAAATACCCGTCGGTTAGGGGTAAGTTGGGGAACCACCAGCCTAAACAAGCGTCATCATGCCTTGCGGTTAGTTGATAATAGGTTTCTTTTTTTTCTAAGCTTCTTTGGCCTTGCATCGAATCATTGCATCGTTTAAAATCCGGTTCAAAGTTTTTGGTTTCAATAATCGGCTGTTGTTCTTTTTTTTGATAATCATTCAAATCCGGTAATTTAACCGGATTTTTTGTTGTTGATAAAAAGGGCCTGGTGTCTAAATTATGTCGGTATACTTTTATTTGTCCAAATTCTTCAACTAAATTCAGTTGGCTGGATCGGGTGAGCATTTCTTCTGTTTTTAAGCCTTGTTTGGCAAAAACTTTTTGGCCGGGGAAAAAGACGTTGTCATCAAAAACAACATACTCGATATAATAATTATCTAATACCGCTTCCAGTAGAGTTAAATCATTTCTCTGCAGAGCATAATTCAAATCCCAGTAGTATTGTTCGTTTTTTAAGTTCCAGACGTCAAAGGCCCGGTCCATAATCGGCTGTTCTATTCCGTACCATAAAAAGCCGGATCCGCGCAGGCCGAATCTATAATGGGTCCAGCCCCATAAGTCTCCTTGAGGAAGATTGGCAATTCTGGCGGTTTGAGGCTGGTTTTTGAAAAACTCAAACAGCTGGAAGTATTGATTAGGAATTTCAACCCGCATTTCAGGGTAAATAAACCTGCCTTGAAATACCGGATAGGAATAGACAAGAATTAAGACGGTGAAAATAACCGGCAGAAGATATCGAGCAATTGATTTATTAAGTTTTAGTTTATTAATAAGTTTTCCGATAGTGTTCAGGCTGTAAGCGATTAAAAGCGAAAAGCTGAAACCGGCCGGGAAAATAAATTTAGTGAACGGGGCCCGAAACACTTGGTCTAAAAAGCGGTTGGTTCTTAAAAGCTGATTAACCCCGGAAAAGGGCGGAGCAGCCGAAAGCAGGGCTAAAGCAGACAAGCTGAAAATTCCAATCAGCCAGGCCGGAGCAGAGAACAAGCCTAATAAGCATAATCCACCCAGAAAATAGCCGATCCCCAACACCCAGGGTTTTTGAAAGTGGTCGACCCAATTAGCCATTAACGGATCGCCGGCATCGTAAAAATCAAAGTAATAACCGCGTAAAAGCAAAAAATCTTTGATTTCTCCCCGGTATTGGTTGCGCATAAAAGTCTGGTCGGAAATTATTTGATTGGTCAGTGATTCGGTTGGGTGATGGGCGTTGGTAATTAAAAAATAGCCGAATGGCAGCAGCCAAAAAGAATTAATCAGAAGAATGATGATTGATGATTTAAATATTGTTCTCATGTCATTCCGAGCGTTAGTCGAGGAATCCCCTTTTTTGATTATATGAAAGGGATTTCTCAATTTCGTTTTCACTTCATCCGAAATGACAAAGAATAAAGAAATAATTGCTAAACAAAGTCCGTAAATAACAAATAGAGTAGGAATATAAAAGCTTGGTATGGCTAAAACATTAACAACTACAAACCACAACCAATTTTTTTTAGTCGGCTTTTTTAATAATTTAATAAATAAGAAAATTAACCAAGGGAAAAATCCCCAAAAAGCGGCAAAACTATCGTAAGGCGGCCAAAAAATTTGAATAGTGCCGAAATTAAGTAAATAAAATAATCCGCCGAAAACGCTTTGAATAGAATTGAACTTTTTGGATTTTTTAAGGCCGGAATATACTCCTAAAGTTCCTAAAGCAATCATGGCAAAAGTCCATAAATAACGGATCCAGTTGTTAGGAAGAAGCAAGATAAAAGGCACTAAAATAATCTGTCTGATTAAATCTGTCGCATGCCCCATCCCGCCGGCTAATCCTAATCCCTGGTATTCCTGCCAGGCGGCCAATAAACTGCGTTTAATATTCATCCAAATATTAAACTCCGGCATTAAATTATCCCAGCCGGCTAAATAAGTTCCGGGGGTAAAGTTGGCAATAAAGATGACAATTAA
>CAZDJQ010000041.1:0-4405 GCA_964505765.1 uncultured Gammaproteobacteria bacterium
GTATCTCCTTTAACTCCTTTGGAGGTCTCTTTAACTTCCAAAGTAACTTTGGGCGGCAGTTTCAAATCAACGACATCATCTTTATAAGCTGCCAATTGATAAGTTTCTCCTTCGACTAAATAATTTTCTTTTTTCCCGATAATTCCTGAAGGGACAGGGAACTGGTCATAAGAAGAAGTGTCCATAAAAATATATTCATCGTCTTGCTGATAGAGATATTGTGAATTTTGGTGATGAATATCAATTTCTTTTAATTGCTCATCGGTGTTAAAAACCTGGTTAACTACGTGGCCGGACTTTAACGCTTTAAGTTTAAGTTTGGCTTTGGCTGTCCCGCGGCCCATGTGAGTAAGTTTTCTTTTTACCACTACATAAGGCTCGTTTCGCCAATAGATATAACTGTTTTTAGTTAAATTCCCTGCTTTGGTCAATTTAAGAGATGATTAATGATTAATGATTGATGATTAATGATTAATAAATAATAATTGTTAATGCCTAATTGTTGAATTGGTAACTAGTAATCAGAATTCTTTTACGAATTACGTATTACTTTTTACTAGTTACTTATTTATACATCGGGAGTTTTTCGCCGGTAAGAACCATTCCCAAAGATAATCGTCTATTCTCTTTATCAAGTGATTCGACATAACACTGGACTTCCTGGCCTTTTTCGAGGTCTACCTCAGGCGGGATTTTGGAAATATGAATTAAGCCTTCAATTCCGGGTTCCAATCTGACTAAAGCGCCAAAAGAAGCCAATCTGACCACTTCCCCTTTGAATTGTTCATCTTGGGGATATTTTTCCTCAATATTTTCCCACGGATCTTCTTTAAGCTGTTTTATTGAAAATTGGAGCCGATTGTCTTTTTTGTCAATTAAAACCACTTCCACTTCGTCGCCGACATTATAAAGCTCTGACAAATTGTTGACCTTTTCCCATGAAACTTCAGAAATGTGGACTAACCCCTCCAGCGTCTGATCTTTTTTCTCAATTTCCACAAACAAGCCGAAAGGCTCAACTCTGTCGATTTTTGCTTCAAATTTATCCCCTTCACTTAGATTGTCCATTAATTCTTTTTCTTTTTTCACTACTTCCGGTTCGCTGGCTAACCGCTCACTAAAAACCAACCGGTTTTTTTTCCGGTCAACTTCTAATACTTTCACCTTAATATCTTCCCCAACCAATTGGTCCGGATTTTGATCATATTTATCACCAATTTGAGAACCAGGGATGAATCCGAGCAGACCAAAATCAGCTTGGACAACAACACCGCCGTGGCTTTGCTGTTTGCCGTAAACTTCAACCGGCTCTTTTGTTTCCAGTTTTTCTTGGAAGAAATTCCAGGCATGATCTGCGGCGGCTTTCCTAATGGAGAGAAGAGTCTGGCCGCGATCATTTTCAGGCACCCTGACTTGGGTTAATATTTGATCGCCAATTTCCACCTGGTCAACAAAATCTTGAACTTTGTCTAACTCTTTTCCGGTAACAATTCCTTCGGTCTTAGCCCCAATATCAATATAAATAGTGTTTTTCTTTTTCTCAACTAATGTCCCTTCAACAAACTCATTTCTTTTTAGACCCTGAATATCATAATCAGTTTGCTCCAAAAGCTCCTCCATTGTCTGAGGATTCTTTTTTTTGTCATTTTTATTTTTTGCCATAAATTAATATTACTCCTTTCGAATTAGTTTATCTCCGCTTTTTATAGCTGCCATATAGTAATAGCCGGGAAAAGTTCTAGATCAATCAATAGGTACGGGTTAGCTTAAATCATTGCTGATCTTACACATCCCGCCCGTGCCCGGTAGTCTTCCGGGGATTTGATATCGATTCCTTATCTTGGGGTAGGCTTCCCGCTTGAGATGCTTTCAGCGGTTATCCCTCAGAAACATAGCTACCCTGCTGTGCCCTTGACAGGACAACAGGCTCACCAGAGGTTTCTCCAACTAGGTCCTCTCGTACTGTAGTCAGCTCCCCTCAAGAATCATACGGTGACGGCGGATATGGACCGAACTGTCTCACGCATGTTCAATCCATCACTTTCGTGTGGCATGGACTATGTCTTCACCCTGCTGTTACAGGGGCTGGCGTGTAGTCTCTAAGGGGCTATTCCAATTTTATACAGTAATGAAGGTAGAATATAAGGTTTAACTAAATTGATAAACCTTTTCGTATCTCTAGAATAAACTCTTAATTTAAAGTTATTGCGATCTTTAACTTTTCCGCTTTTAATATCAAAGCGGGAAAGTTCGTTTTGCAAATAATCTATCTCTTTATTTGAAAAACAGTGAACGCATAACCAAATGGCTCGATGATAATTATCAAAATAACCATCATCCATAAACCAAACAGCAAGCATAAAAGACGTTAAACTGATATCGTCCGGTAAAATCTTTTTACCTTTTCGATACCACTTTCGCCTTAGATTAGTAAAAACTGGTAAACTTTTAGTTCGAAAATAATAACTCTGCTTATGTTGTTTTGGTCCTGATGCAGTGAATTCCTTCAACTGCTCATAACACCAATCAACGTAAGACTTTTGTTTAACGGAATGCCTAACTTGAAAACGAGAATGTGCTGTTCCACGATTCTCAAGGCTTCCGTCACCTAAAAGTTTTCCAGCAACTAATGCTTTCTGCTTAGAATTCATCCTAATAATAGGATACCTTATCTACCCACACTTGGAAAGCTTCCCTTGGCGTTACCGTATTTGCGTTCGGTTAAGCAAATTTAGGTTTCACCAATACAGCCAGGACTAGATCAGCATTACTGCTGTCAAACGCAGTGAATCTACGTTCTGAACCCAACTAACGCGGCGCTTTAATGGGCGAACAGACCAACCCTTGGCCCCTTCTTCAGGGCCAGGATGCGCCAAGTCGACATCGAGGTCGCGAACCGAGCCGTCAATATGGACTATCGGGCCCGACCACGCTGTTATCCCCGGGGTAGCTTTTATCCGTTAAGTCCCGCCCCTATCCACAAGGAACGGAAGATCACTAAGACCTGCTTTCGCATCTTCCCGATGTAACATCGGGATCTCCTCCCCATAAATTAAATATCTATGGATTAGAGAGCTCGACCCGCCGGTCTCGCAGTTAAGCTGGCTTCTGCCTTTATACTTACAGCCCGATTTCTATCCGGGCCAAGCCAACCTTTGTACGTCCGCGTTACTTTTTAGCAGACGACTGCCCCAGTCAAACTGACTGCCAAACGCTGTCGTGGTTCACGTTTCCAGTGAACATCAGTTAGGGTCAGCTGCCTTGAAGGGTGGTATTCCACTGGTGCCCGAAGGCTCCCACCTATTCTCGACAATCAAAACAACATTCCCAACGCCTAGCTTCAGTAAAGCTCCACGGGGTCTTTCTGTCCTGCCGTCACTAATCGGCATCTTTACCGATATTTCAATTTCACCGGGTGAGAGGTCGTAGACAGTTGTTCGGTCGTTAAGCCTTTCATACTGGTCGGAACTTACCCGACAATGGACTTCGCTACCTTCGGACGCTTAGAGTTAGCGCCGTCGTTCACCGGGGCTTCAGTTTGCAGCCAGTCGATAAATCGACCGACCGCGCCCCTTAACCTTCCGGCACTGGACAGGCTTCAGCCCCTATACTTTCCCTTACGGGTTTGCAGAGACCTGTGTTTTTGGTAAACAGTCGCCGAACACTCATTAGCTGCGCCGTATACTACATAGAGTACACGGAAGGCATCTCCCAAAGTTACGCCTAGCTTTTTTGCCTAGTTCCTTAACCTCCCTTCTCCCGCGCGCCTTGGTCTGCTCGACCTGCCTACCTGTGTCGGTTTGCGGTACGGGTCCTACTATTTCTCCTTGCGAAGCTTTTCTCGGCACCAGAACTCAGCTAAGTCCTCCGAGCTAAACTCGGAGTCATGATCAACCTTGCCTTAAAACGGAAGAACGGATTTTCCTGTTCCTCCTAGCTTAGTTGTCTAACGCAGCAATTTCACTACTACGCTTAACTTATCCCGATGCGTCCCTCCCCAAGTAATAACGAAATAGCAGAAGAGCTGGAATATTAACCAGCTGTCCATCCACTATGGTCGATAATTCGACCCTTGTGTTAGGTCCCGCCTAACCCAATGATGACGAACATTGCATTGGAACCCTTAGGCTTTCGGCGTTTGGAATTCTCATCCAAATTCTAGTTACTTATGCCGGCATTCTCGCTTCTCAGCGCTCCAGGCCAACTCACATTAACCCTTCACTGCCCTGAGAACGCTCCTCTACCCCGTGTACCTAAAAAGGTACACAGCTCTGTCTTCGGTGGTCTGCTTGAGCCCCGATAATTTTGGGCGCAATCTGCCAGCCACATACCACAAAGGGTATATGGTCGACCAGTGAGCTATTACGCTTTCTTTAAAGGGTGGCTGCTTCTAAGCCAACCTCCT
>CAZDJQ010000042.1:0-4337 GCA_964505765.1 uncultured Gammaproteobacteria bacterium
CCGCAGGGATAAACAACATTATCAACCTCTCCGTGCAGTTCAAATTTCAACCGTGGTTCCAGTAACGGCTCTTTTGATCTGGCAATTAGCTCGGTCGGGTTTTCTTTGTCCAGCAGCATCGCTCCGACCCGGTAATTCCGGTCTTTTTCGGAGATTCCATGATACAAAAGGAGCCAGCCGGCATCGGTTTCAAACGGCGGAGCGGCGATCCCGATTTTACGGCTGTCCCAGTGGTCACTTCTCGGCTTAAACCAAGCGCTGCCTTTAATCCACCGCTTATCTTTGAATTCAAGGTCATCGACAAAGTCAATCCAGATGCAGGGATAAATACGGTGAAAAATTGCATATTTACCGTCTTTCATGTCCGGAACAATACAACAGTTTTTATCGTCTATTCCGGGCGGGGAGATTAGTTTCGGTTTCGACCATCGCCATTTTTCTTTTAAAAAATCATCGATTTTAATGGAGCTTATCGCAATTCTGGTTGGCCCAACTGCATCATAGGCGGTGTAGCCGATATAAAGTTCGTCCCCTACTCTGGTGATTCTGGCATCTTCACAGCCGGAATGGCCGCCTTGTTTTTTGGTTTTTTCTTTGTCTATTCTTGGCACGTAGATTGGGTGGTCTAGTCGTTTGGAAATAGTTACACCGTCTTCACTGACCGCATAGCCGATGGTAGAAACATTAGCTTGGGACATTGCCCGGTATAAAATGTGAACCTTATTATCCAAATAAATAGCGGTTGGGTTAAAAGTAGCTTTTGCCTCCCATTCGTGTTCCGGAATCGGCGTGATTATCGGGTTGCGGACGTATCTTTTTAGTCTAATCATCTAGTTAATTCCTCTAATAAACTTTTTAATGAGCAGGAAGCAATACAGCAATTGGTGTCTGCTCCGCCGTAGTAAATATGAACGGTGTCGTTTTTTATTAGCGCCCCGGTGGGGAAAACAACATTGTTGACGTTGCCCTTGAGTTCATATTCTTTTTCCGGCACTAATAAAGGGAATTTTGATCGGCCGATAATTTGTTCGGGTTTTTTTAAATCCAAAAGTTTTGCTTCAATATTAAAAATTCTTTTTTGTTCGTTAAAGTAGTTGTTAATATAAGAATGTATAAATAACCAGCCGGCCTCAGTTTTAATTGGCGGGGCGCCAATTTCAACATGATCTTGAGGCCGCCGCTGAAGTCTTAAAGTATTAATTTCTAGCTGTCCATACCATTTTTCCCAGAAGTTTGGATCCCAAAGATCGCTTAGTTTATTAAATTTAACTAAAGCGACATTTGAGGGCGGCTGGTCTGTCTGGGCAGTTAAAATGGCAACCGGCTTCCCTTTTATCTTCTCAGGGAAAAGAACCATGGCTTTGGCATTAAAAGGGGTGATTAAATGTTTAGCGCTTATTGTTTCCAGGTCTGGGGAGATGGCTAAGCCGACCTTGATGCTGGACTTATCCGGCGGGTGATTTGAAAGCGCAGTATAAAAAATGTAATAGTTTTTCCCGAATTTAGTTACCCGCGGGTCTTCACAGCCGTATTTCTCCCATTCATATTCCGGAGTGATAAATTGCCGCCGATTGTTAAAGTGGACGTGGTTGGAAAATTCCGGTTCCGGGCTTTTAGCAAGACCAATTGTTGATAATTCAAGATTTTGGTCTTCATAGTCTTTTCGGGGGGATAATGCTCGATATAAGAGGTGGATAATTTTATTTTTCACCACCGGGCAACCGTTAAATGTTCCCTGTGCTTCCCATTCATTATTTGGATTGGGTGATAGAACCGGATTGTTTTTACAGCGGTTGACGTCAATCATTTGATATTCATTTTAGCATTATTAAGAATTAATTTGTCAATTCTAGTTGAGCGGCGGGGTTAAGCTCTACTTGTTTTTGATTTTTAAGGCCGTTTAAAAGTTTTTTTAATTTTATATGGGCAACGCAGCTGACCGTGTCCGCCCCGCCGTAATAAACCAGCAGGTGCTTATTTTTAACTACTGCCCCGCAGCTGTAAACTACGCCGCTTTTAAATCCTTGGTTTTCATACCACTCGTCCGGTTCCAGTAAAGGATTGTTGGAGCGGTAGTTTATTTTGGTTGGATCTTTATGATCTAATACCATCGCTCCCATTTTGTATCTTCCCGGATCGCGGTTGTCCATAGCGTGATACAGTAATAACCAGCCGTCCTCGGTTTTTATCGGCGGCGGCCCGGTCCCCCGCAGCCAATTATCCCAATGGTTTTTTCTGCCCGACGGTGAATAATAACTGTTAATGTAACGGCCGCTGTCAAATTTTAGATCATCAAAGTAATCCACCAAAATTTTAGGGGATAAACTGTGGATAATTGCATATTTCCCCTTAATTTTATCAGGAAAAAGCGCCCAATTTTTATGAATTTCTCCGGGGGGAGAAATCATAATCGGCTCCTCCCAGTTCCATTCTCGTTTAACCAGGTCATTGACTCTAATTGAAGTTAAGGCGACTCCGGGTGGGTCGATTCCGTTCCAGGCAGTATAAGTCATATAAACTTTGTTTTTGATTCTAGTCAACTTTGGGTCTTCACAACCGCCGCTGCCCCAGGGGGAGGTGTAAGTATAAGAAGTCTGGGGTGCTTGAGGGTTGACTTCAAACTGTTTTTGCGGGATATAAGCAGGTTTGCTTTGACGATAATCAATCTCCAAACCGTCTTTGCTTGAAGCATAACCGAGAACGGAAACATCGTCTTCTCCCACTGCCCGGTAGATTAAGTGGACATTATCTTCTTCATTAAAGGCGGCCGGGTTGAAAACCAATTTTGATTCCCAGGAATTTTCAGAAATAGGTTCAAGAATTGGATTATTTGGATATTTTTTTAATTTTTCCTGATAGGGAAAAGGCGACGGCGGGGTGCTTTTTTTAAATTTAAAAAACGGTTGTCCCAAAAAATAAATTTTTTCATTATTAATATTCCAATAGGAAATTAGTTGGTCAGCTTGTTTTATTAACCCGAACGGAAACGCCGTTCGCAGTTTTTTTACGGTAATTTTCCCTTGAATGGGAACTTGCTTTCGCCAAATTTCTTGATCAGGTTGGTTTTTGTCAAATAGAACAAGTTGATATGAATAATTCTCTTTATCTCCCGGCTGTTGATAGCGGAAACAAACGACCAGTATTCCTTGGCGGAGATTAAAAATTTGGCCGATTTTTAAAGAACTTCTGCCCAAAATTTCTTCCCGGAGCTGAAAAATCGGCTGAGGTGATATTTGCCAATTTTTTAAATTTTTAGAATAGGCAATGCTTAACTTTTTGCCACCGATGTAAAGCACTCTTTGTTTTTTGTGTTTATATTCAGGAACGATCATTCCCAAATCGCTGATTTTATTTATTTCGCCTAACCCGCTAAAATTAAATTTAGCGGTAATCAGCCCGCCGTTTAATTGCCTTGAATATTTTTTTGTTGATAAAAAACTAGCGTGATATTTGTTTTTTTTTAATTTACTGATTCTTATATCCGAGATGTCTTTTCCGAGTGAGATTTCCGATTTGAGGATTTTGTAGTCTTGTGCCCTTTTTTTCCAAGCGGCAATTTTAATTTTTTTCTGGTTATCTTGTCGATAGAAAAGGGTAGGTTTATTTTTTATTTTAACCACGCCTAACCCTTGAACTTGAGATCTTGATTTTTTAGAGAACATTTCTTAAGGATAAGAATAGCAGAAAAATGATAAGCTTTGCAAGGATTACTTGTATTTACTTAACTATTAAGCTGAATTATTGTAAAATACAATATACCAGGGGTGCCAGAGTGGTCAAATGGAACGGTCTGTAAAACCGTCGGGTTTCCCTACGTAGGTTCGAATCCTACCCCCTGGACCCGGATTAAAGCTTTTTATAATAAATATTGACGATAATTTCAGAGTCTTTTTTTTGCGGCCCAAAGGCAGCTTTTTTATAACCCATTTTTTCTACAAATTTTTGGGAAGCAATATTAGGCAACGGATCGTCAATAATTGTAACAAATGCGTATTGATAGCCTTTTTTTCTTAATTTGTCTTCTATTGTTGACAATAGCTTTGTTCCAAGGCCCCTATTTTGATAGTCCGGGTGAATGCCGGCAATTTGTCCGGTAGCTGAAATTTTCTTGTTGGGATAAACCCTCTCAGCTTGTTGATTTTGCCAGTTGATTGTGGTTTTGCCGGCGTGGTCCTGCCGATTGTGAAATCCCATAAAAGCCAGAATTTCCCCGTTATTTTCTGCTACCAGAAAAACCACCGCTTTTTTAATAATGGCTTTTATTTGGCCTAAATTACGTTTAGACCTTAAAAATCCGGATTGTGAGGCTTCGGCTTTTTCGGGATTTTTTTTAGGAT
>CAZDJQ010000043.1:0-4161 GCA_964505765.1 uncultured Gammaproteobacteria bacterium
TTCAACCGCAATACCATAGCTTCAGCGCTTTTCAACTGAATCTGTCACATATTTGCGCGTGTTAAATTCCATACTGGCTGATACAATGAGAGAGGGCAGAGTAAGGTCTTCACATATTTTCTTTAAAAGGACCTGTGACAATTACCGCTCTGTCCTCTGGCTTTCCTGGAATGGCCCATAGGATATAGCATTCTCATGCATAGACACGCAAATGCCGCTGGGAAAGAGAAACTATTTAAGGAGGTTTGGATGATTAAACAGAATTTGGAAGGGTCAAATGGGGGGAGAACGGTTGTCGGAATCGATCCTTGCAGCGAATTCCTTCAACTGGCTATCCTCGCCCCCAAGAAAAAAATAAAGTTTAGGAAGCTTCCTCTTTCTCCTTGTATCACAGAGGAGATCGCTAAGTCAACTGATCCGGCCACTACTCAGATCGCGATTGAATCTTATGGGAGTTATGGAAAGCTCTTACCCTATGATCTGTTAAAAAAGGGCTATGATATTCGAGAAGTGAATCCGCACATTTCAAAGAAACTGGCTGATCTTTATAGTGAGGAACATAGTGACCAAAAAGATGCAGAGAGCTTGGCTAAAGCCCTGCTTTTTATACCAGATTTACCCCGAATCTCTATCACAGATAAAAAACAATGGCTGGCTAAGCTAACACGAACAATAAGAAAGCTAGTAAAGGATCTTAATGGTTATTTAAATCGACTCCATATTGCTTTAACCGAAAGTTATGGAGTGGTTTATAAAAAACTCTTCAGAAACCTTTTTGCCAAGAAAGCCCTTAAATTTTTCGAGGATTATCCAACCATAAATGACAGTTTATCAGACAGAGATGCGAGGATGAAGCTGAGAGAGGAGAAATGGGCTTTATTGAAACAAGCCGGAAAATGGGAAAACGAGTTTTATCTGGAGACATTGAAAACGGAGATTAGAGGGCTTATAGAAATTATTAGATCCGTAAATAACACAAAATTATCTATAGAAGAAAAAATCCGTGAGACAGCCAATCAGGCTGAAGAGATGAAGATATTGAAGACCTTTCCAGGCATAGAAGGGATTGCAGGAGCGACCCTATTAAGCGAGATTGGAGACATAGACCGGTTTGGAAAGGTGACCTGCTCCCCAAAAACTGGATCAGTTTTTGGGGAGCAGGTCAAGATCATCAGTCTTTTAATGGAAAAGAAATTAGCGAATAAATTTCTGTCACGAAAAACGTGAGTGTGAAGTTTTCTATGTAAATTCCATTATTGCGGGTCCCCTTCCAAAAGGCAAACAAAGAAATTCCCATTTATTTAAAAGTTTTTTCTCTTTTTTGTTGACAGCTAGATTATTACATTTTAAATTATTACCATAATAATCCAATTGGGAGGTGTTCCATTGAAATATTTGAAATTAGTGATTCCCATGGTATTTTTTCTGGCAATATCATCATATGCAGAAAAACATGAATCGAGGAAGAATTATCCGACTAACTTGTTTTCTATTAATATAACTGGGGGAACTAATTTTGTTTTTTTTAGTGATTACAATGCCTCTATTAATACATATAACAAGAATATAAACGAAAATAGATTGTTAGAAGGTTCTGACCGATCCTATAAAAAATTAAATTGGGGCATGAATTTTTTTGGTGAAATTGTCTTGCATATAAATCCAACTTTAGGAATAGGTGTGGGAGCTGGCTATCAAAGAATTAAAAAGCAGGAAAATTTTATTAGAAGTTCTGGCTGGTGGGGGGCTGATATAAGAAAATCCACCAAAAATGTCGAACTGAGGAGTATTCCTCTATCTATTAATATGCATTTTTATATAAATATAGCCCCTAGAGTGAAACTGGATCTTCATATTGGCCCTACAGCAACGTATTCTTCATTTAATATTGATTCTTATTTAAGCGATACTTTTTTAAGCCAAATACGTCAAACTAATTACAAAGCTAATAAATTACATTATGGAGTTCGATCGGGATTGGGTGTTGATTATGAGATCTCAAATATGATTTCAATTTTCGTCAATGGGATATTCAAATACTCGCCGCTTAGAGATTTATGTGGGAGCTTACATAAATATAGTGATTCGAGTCTACATTTTTACGGGCCCTTTGATTATACGATCGACGATTGTTTTGTATGGGTGAAAAAGGAATCGAGTGGGACCTATTTGAATTTTGGGGATGGCAATTGGGGGGAGTATTTTGATTGGGAAAAAGCGACAATCATTGGTTCAGAATTAATCTGTCTTATGGGCATAAAACTGAGACTGTAATGCCACACCTCTCCTAATGAACCATATGTTAGGAAATATATATCTTTCCCTTTAGAGATTCGTCTGAATTGAGTCCTCAACCAATACTTAAAAGAGCATAATTCTATCAGAAAAAGGAACTTCCTTCCATAATTGACCTGCCCCCATTTATTGTGCCACTTTTAAAGTTAGTAATTTATGGTTGCTATATACTACAGGAGCCGGGGGTTTATAGTCAAGTGAGCTATGAGGTCTGATCTCATTATACTGTTTTCTCCATCTCTCAATGAGCACTTTAGCTTCTGTGAGCGTATCAAAAACTTCACGGTTGAGAAGCTCATCCCTGAGTTTTCCATTAAAGGATTCCACATAACCATTCTCCCATGGGCTCCCCGGTTCTATAAATAAGGTTTTCACTCCGATTCTCACTAACCAATGTCTTATTCTTTCGGCTGTAAATTCAGGACCGTTATCTGATCTTATGTGTTCTGGGGTTCCCCTGGTTACAAACAAGTTAAAGAGCCGGTTCATAACACACTGAGATGTTATATGCTTTGCCACATACAAGTCCAAGCATTCCCTTGTGTATTCATCCAATATGGTCAGTACTTTGTATCTCTTCCCATTGGAAAGCCAGATATTTACGAAATCATAACTCCACACATGGTTTTTTCTTTCAGGTCTGAGCCGTATACAGGATCCATCATTAAGTCATAACCTTCTTCGTTTTGGCTGTCTGGAGGGAACCTTCAATCCTTCCTTTCTCCATATACTTTCCACTCTTTTATGGTTAATGCACCAGCCCTCATTTTTTAAAAGAGCTGTTATCCGGCGGTATCCGTACCTGCCATACTCTGAAGCTAAAGAAATGATTCTCTCTACAAGCCGATCTTCTTCTTTATTTGGTTTCTTCTTGTATCGATTTGTAGATCGGGGCTGACCTAACACTTGACAAGCCCGTCTTTCTGAGATTTTGAATTTCTTGCTCACATGCCTGACTGCCCGACTCTTCTTTGCCGGGCTTAGTAATTTCCCCGTAAAGTCTCTTTGAGAATCTCAATATCCAGACAACGCTCAGCAACTAACTTCTTTAATCGGGCATTCTCTTTGACAAGCTCTTTGAGTCTCTTGGCCTGGTCCACTCTCATTCCGCCGTACTCCTTTCTCCACCGGTAATATATCTGCTCAGTGATGCCCAGCTCTCTGGATATCTCCTTGATGGATTTTCCCTTATTTGATAATAACTCTGCTTCCCGAAGCACGGTTATTATCTTCTCGGGCGTGTATCTCTTTCTCCTCATCCTGCCTCCTCTTTTCCAACTTTATACTAACATAAAAACTGGATCAGTTTTTGGGGAGCAGGTCATCAGGGCATGATTAGAGTTGATAGAGTTTGTTTCGTTTCTCCAGTTTCTATGGATTCTTTAGGTTATTTGGTTTGGTCAGTGCGTGAGGAGCGAGAGAAGCGAGACAGGCTAAATGTTTAAAAAAGACAAGGAGCAACCGCAAGCCATATCTGAATTTTATCTTGGCTCGCCTTAATGGTAAAAAAATGGCGATTAAAATTGAAATCATGGCTTCACAGCCACTCCTGTGAGGGTGATTTCCCCTAAATCAAAAAATTGGGGACAGCTTATTTATTCACCAATTATTTTTCCCCTTATAATAGAACTATAGAACTGCCTCTTTAATGAGGATAGACTGTGGACGTTTTTTTGCTTAGAACTTGGTTTTTGGGCCTAAAAATCGGCCTCTAAGGGGTCAATCATATCTCTGATTTAAGATCATTATTTTATTTTCACACCCTCTTAAAGCCTGAGTTCAATTTCAAATGCGGAGTCCTCAGAAAATTCATGATTGCATCGGTCTGTTTTTTTGTGTATAAACCCGTAGAGAGATACATTCAAT
>CAZDJQ010000044.1:0-1294 GCA_964505765.1 uncultured Gammaproteobacteria bacterium
ATGAACCTGGAAATAACCGGCTACCGCTGGGAGGACAGGAAAAAAGAGGTCTTAGAATTTTTCGGCACTGATGATAAGATATGGGCAAGAGGGTTTTTACTAAATAATGAGATTGATTATATTTATTTAGTCAATGATCAGGAGATGAAATTACAGCCTGGGGATTTATCATTAAAAGAGTTTTTTGATAACGGATTAGTTAGAATTTACCAAGTGGAAAAATAATTATGGTTAAGAAAAAAGATAAACCAGTAATCTCAGTTGTTGTCAACACCTTGAATGAAGAAGAAAATATTAAACGTTGTTTAAACTCGGTCCAAAACTGGGTTGATGAAATAATTGTTGTTGATATGCATTCTGAGGATAAGACGCGCGAAATTGCAGAAAATATCGGCGCAAAGGTTTATCTTCACAAAAGAACCGGTTATGTCGAGCCGGCTAGGAATTTTGCAATAGAAAAGGCAAACGGCCGATGGATTTTGATTTTGGATGCTGATGAGGAAGTCCCTGAGACATTAGCGGAAAAACTGTCAGCTATTTCTAAAGACGAAGATAAAAAAGAGATTGATTGTGTTTTAATTCCCCGTAAAAATATCATTTTCGGCAAATGGATGCAGAATTCCCGCTGGTGGCCGGATTATTTACCTCGTTTTTTTAGAAAAGGCGCGATTACTTGGCCAAAACAAATTCACCAACAGCCGAATTTAGCTGATAAAAACATCCATACTTTAGTTAATCAAGAAGAATATGCCTTAATTCACTACAATTATGAAAGCTTGGATCAATTTTTAGATAGGAATAAAAGATATGCTGAAATTCAAGCGAAAGAGTTAATAAAAGAAAAAAGCTATAAATTAAGCAGTAAGGACTTGTTTTTAGAACCGCTCAAAGAGTTTTTAAGTCGGTTTTTTGAAGGGGAGGCTTATAAAGACGGCGTTCACGGACTAGCCTTATCGCTGCTCCAATTCTGGGCAGTCCTTTTAACTTATTTGAAAGTGTGGGAGGCTCAAGATTACGAAGAAAAGTCAATTGAACCCCGACATGGCAAGGATTTGTTAGCGGAAGCGATTTATCAAATGGAATACTGGCGCGACGATTTTATTATTAAAACAACCGAATCCAAATGGAAACCGGTTATTCAATGGTTGTTAAAACTGAGAACTAAAATTGTTCAAATATGAAAAAACTTGCAATTGTTGTGTCGAATTACAACGGAGAAAAGCTTTTAAAGCAGTTTTTTAATTCGATAGAGAATCTTTTGGATAAACAAGTTGATTTAATTGTGGTTGATAAT
>CAZDJQ010000044.1:1394-3919 GCA_964505765.1 uncultured Gammaproteobacteria bacterium
AGAATTTGGGGTTTACCGGTGGGAATAATGTCGGTATAAGATATGCCTTAAAATCCAAGGCTGATTACATTATGCTTCTTAACAACGATATCTTAGTCAAAAATAAATTTTGGCAGCCGATGATTGATTATTTAGAGCGGAATACCCAGGTCGGCCTAGTCAGTCCGAAAATTTATTTTGCCACCGGTTATGAAACTCATAAAGCCAAATATAAAGAAAGCGAATTGGGCCAAGTTATCTGGTATGCCGGCGGAAAACTTGATTGGCAAAATATAATTGCCTCCCATACCGGGGTGGATGAGGTGGATCAAGGTCAATATGATCAGCCTAAACAGACAGGATTTGCTACCGGTTGTTGCTTAGTAGCACCGGCAGATATCTGGCGTGAAGTCGGCTTGTTGGACGATCGGTATTATCTTTATTATGAAGATAGTGATTATTCCCAGCAAGTCAAGCAAGCCGGTTATGAAGTGCATTATCTCCCGGATGCAGTTATTTGGCATTTGAATGCCGGCTCATCGGTTAGCGGCGGACAACTGCATGATTATTTTATCAGCCGGAATCGACTTATTTTTGGAATGAAATGGGCTGATTTAAGAGCAAAGTCAGCTTTACTAAGAGAAAGTATTAGAACTTTGTTTAAAGGCAGAAAGTGGCAGAAAATCGGGGTGCGGGATTATTATCTTAGAAAATTTAATCGCGGCAGTTGGAAATAGTTATGAATAATAAGTTGGTGGTTGCAATTATAGCCCGGGATGCGGAAGATTTAATAGCTGATGCCGTTAAATCCGCCCAATTCTGCGATCAAGTTTTGGTTTATCTTGATTCCAGGACCAAGGATAAAACTAAACAAACGGCCGAGAAACACGGAGCAAAAGTAGTTATAAATAAAAATACTAAAGAAACTGATTTCAGCCGATGGCGGAATCAAGTATTAAATTTAATTAATAAAGACTGGATATTTTATCTGGATGCAGACGAGCGGTTTACCCCGGAACTTAAAAAAGAAATTCTGGAAATAATAAATGAAACCAACGGCAATCCTAAATATTCGGCTTATGCGGTGCCCCGGGCAAATTATTATTTGGGAAAAAGGGTTAAACACGGCGGAGCCTGGCCGGATTACGTCGAACGGTTGTTTTACAAACCCGATCTAATAGAATGGCAGGGCCAGCTTCACGAACGGCCGATTTATTCCGGAGAGCTGGGCTATCTTAAGAATCCAATTAAACATTATACCCATAGGAATTTGACTTCAATGATGGAAAAAACTATTAAATGGACAAAAACCGAAGCAGACCTAATTTATCAATCCGGCCACCCGCCGATTGTCGGCTGGCGGATTATCCGGATGATGCTGACCAAGTTTTGGCTGAGGGTAATCAAACAAGGAGCCTGGAGAGACGGGACGGTCGGCTGGATAAATTCTATTTTTGAAGTGTTTAACACGTTTATTATTTACGCCCGGGTTTGGTCTTTACAACAAAATGAAAAAAGCGATAATTTATAGTCCTTATCTGGATACTGCCGGTGGAGGGGAAAGATATTGTTTGACAGTAGCTGAATGCCTGTTGAATAAAAATTGGCAGGTTGATGTTTTTTGGGATGACAAAAAGGATATTACCAGAATTAAACAACGGCTGAATCTTAATATTGGTAAGGTCAACCTGATCGGGGCAAGACCTGAATCCAAAGGAGTGTTAAAAACAAAAAAGTTATTAAATAAATATGATTTCTGCTTTTGGCTGTCTAACGGAAGTTTACCTTTTTTAACGGCAAAAAATAATGTAGTCCACTTTCAACGGCCGTTTATTAATATCGGCGGGAAAAGTTTGCCAAACCGATTCAAACTTATGTTTATAAATAACATTGTCTGCAATTCAAAATTTACGAAAAGATATATTGATCAAGAATTTGGCATAAGTTCAAAAGTTTTATACCCTCCGGTTGATATCGATCAATTCCGACCGGCGGATAAAAAAGAAAATATAATTATTGGTGTCGGTCGGTTCGATCAAAGCGGGTCTAAAAAACAAGATATCTTGATAGAGGCGTTTAGACAAATGGTTGACAACGGTTTGAAAAGCTGGAAACTGGTTTTAGTCGGCGGGTCCTTGACAAAGCCGAGTAAAAACCAATACCTGCGAAAAATTAAAAAGCGGGTCGGAAACTATCCGATTGATATTATGGTCAATGCTGATTTTAGTAAATTAAAACAGGTTTATGCAAAAAGTAAATTGTTTTGGCATGCGGCCGGATATGGGGTAGAGGAGAGCAGACGACCTTGGGAAACCGAACATTTTGGAATTACCCCGGTTGAAGCAATGGCCTCCGGTTGTGTTCCGTTGGTTGTGAATAAAGGCGGCCTTCCAGAGATTGTGCGACGCGATACAGGAGAGAAGTGGAGCAGTATAAAAGAATTAAACAAAAAAACATTAGATTTAATTAACGATAAGCAAAAGTTAAAAAAATATCAGCAAAAAGCAATTTCCCGCTCTAAGGCTTTTTCTAAATCTAAATTTTGT
>CAZDJQ010000045.1:0-3915 GCA_964505765.1 uncultured Gammaproteobacteria bacterium
TGGTCAGCATCACTAATGCCTCAACTTTTGTTATTGCCCAATCCTTAATTCAAAACCCAGGTTAAGCTTTTTTTCTTACAGCAATCAATTAGATTTTAGCTGAGTTTGCCGGCCGGTTGTTAGTTGCGTATTTTTGGGAATAAAGTTTTTTCATCAATTTTCTTTCATAATTGGTTAATTCTCCTTTTTCTAGATAAACTCCTTTTTTATCAAACAAGTTTTTAAAACCGGCAGCCATTGCTTGTTCAATTTTGACAATACTAGTTTTCTCCCCTAATTCGCGGTCAACACTAGTAACTTTATTTTCTGATTCTTTTAGTAATTTTGCTTTTTGACTATCATTAAAATTAAGACAATCGATTAATTCTTTTAAATTATCTTCCATGATTATCGTCCCGTGCTGAAGCACTACCCCCTTTATTCTTGCCTGGGCATTGCCGGAAATTTTTTTATTGTTAATCATAATATCGTAAGGGTTTGAATTCAAATAACAGCTGGATTTTCTTTGTTTAGATGCTGACTTCTTTTTGCCGGCCGGTAAGCCGATTTCTTTTAATCCCTCAACTAAGCCGTTCGACAAATAATTGTAAGCGTCAATAATCTTATGGGGGAGGAAATGTTCCGGAATAACCAATGAATAAACCAAATCATTTTTATGCAAAACAGCGGTGCCGCCGGTGATTCTTCTGACAAGATCAAATCCCTTTTCCCTTACCTTGTCGACATCAAAATTTTCTATTTCCTGATGATAACCGATAGTTACCGCCGGCGGAGTAAAAGTATAAAACCTGAGTGTCGGCGGCGCTTTATTTTTAGAACAGGCGACAGCGATTGCCTCGTCAATCGCCATCTGCATCGGACCATTTTTGTTTATCCTCGGCAGTAATCTAAACTTATCCATTTTATTCTCCATCATATAAAACTTTTTTGGCCCGGTAAGAGCTTCTGACCAGCGGCCCGGCTTCAATTGCTGAAAAACCAAGGTCATCACCGATCTTTTCTAACTCCTCAAACTCTTTATCTTGATAATATTTTACTACATCGGCATGATTTTGGCTTGGTGCTAAATATTGACCGATAGTTAAAATATCACAACCTGCTTTTTTTAAATCCTGCATTGTTTGAATTATTTGTTTTTTAGTTTCACCAAGTCCAATAATCAGGCCGGATTTCGTCTTTATTTTCTTGTTTAAATTCTTAACCCGCTTGAGCAGTTCAATCGACCGATCGTAATCTCCCTCCGGCCGCATCTGTGGGAACAACTGCTTGACTACTTCAATATTATGATTAATCACTTCTGGATTTAAACCAACTATTTTGGCTAATGCCGGCCAATTTCCCTTTAAATCCGATATCAAAAGCTCAACTTTACACTTTGGTGATAATCTTCTGATTTCTTTTACCGTTTTTATCCACTGGTCTGCCCCGCCGTCATCAAGGTCATCCCTGGTTACCTGGGTAATAACCGCATAATCAAGACCAAGGGTTTTAACCGCCTCGGCAATTCGATGCGGCTCATCCTGATCAACTGCCAGCGGCCGGCCGGTTTTGATTCCGCAATAACGGCAGTCACGTGAACAAATATCCCCCAGAATCATAAAGGTCGCGGTTTTATCAGCAAAGCAATGATAACGATTCGGGCAGTCAGCCGATAAACAAACAGTATTTAAATTGTGCTTATTTATTAAATCCAAAGTATTCAAATAAGCTTGTCTATCAAATTTATTAATCTTAATATTTGAATTATCCATTTTTAAGAAACTCAATTTTCTTCCGACATATTTCCGCTGCCACGTTCACCGGCTCATTTATCGGCGCCGAGGCCGGGTTATACCCAGCTTCCAGATTAACTAGATCAGTCAAAGTCAGCCCTTGTTGGATGGCCAAAGAAATAAGGTTTAATCTTCCGACTACTTCTTGGTCACCGATAATTTGGCCGCCGATAATTTTTTGGTCCAAATCTGCAATTATCTTAACTTTAATCCGACTGTCAGAAGGATAATATTTAGATCTAACTCCACCGGAATAAACAGCCGACACCGGGTCTATTCCGGAAACAGATGCTTTTGCTTGTGTCAGACCGACTGCACCGACAAATAAATTACCAATTTTAGAAATAGTATTATTTAAAACCGGCAAATTCTTAACTTTCCGTCCTAAAAGATTATCGGCAGCCACTCTACCTTGCCGAACAGCAATTGTTCCAGTTCGGCCGGAAAACACATTATCCCCGCAGGCGTAGATATTTTTATTAGAAGTCTGCAGATATTCATTCACTTTAATTGCTCGGCTGCACTTCAAACCGGCTGTTTTAGCTAAATTAATCTTCGGCTTCATCCCGGTAGTTATAAAAAGTTTGTCAAATTTTAAGCTTTTTTCTCCCAAATAGATTTGGTTCTTGTCTATTTTTTTTATCTCGGTTTGAAAAAAGAACTTTATTCCTTTATCGGATAAATAATCAACTAGTTGACGGCTCATATCATCATCCAGTAAGTTGGCCAGCGGACGGTCTTTGGCTTCTAGGAGATATACTTTTTCTTTTTTTGCCTGTAAAGCAGCGGCTAATTCCAAACCAATAAAGCCGGCCCCGATTATAATTGAATTGCTATCGGGTTTAATCCGGCGGTTAATTTCTTGGGCATCGTCTATCGTTTTCAAACTAAAAAAATCAACATTATCCAACCCGGGAATATCGGGGATAATTGGTTTTGCTCCGGTGGCCAAGACTAATTTGTCATAAAAAATTTCTTTTTTCTTACCGGATTTTTCATAAACAATCTGCTTGTTTTCTTTATCAATTAAAAGCACTTTACTATTCAACCGAAGATCAATCTGGTTGTCTTGGTAATCTTTTTTTTTAAAAATAAAAATATCGTCAAATGATTTTATTTCACCGGATAAAACATAAGGCAGAGCACAAGGCGAATACTGAATATGGTCCCCTTTTTCTAAGATAATTATTTCTAAATTTTTGTCTTTTTTTCTCAACTGCCAGGCAACTTCACTGCCGGCCGTCCCCCCGCCGATAATAACAATCCTCATTTTTGTTTTTCCAGATCTCTTACCAACAAGTCGGTTAAAGGATGATCCGGGTTTAAATCCGATACCGGCATTTGAGTAATTGCCGGCGGATATTTTAACCCCATAGTTTCCAATCTCTTAATTATCGTTTCCATATCTTTAACCGTTAAGCCGAGCCAGATTTCATCGTCTTGGGAATCAGCAATACTCCGGGCGCCGCCGCAGGGAATGGTCAGCCAGGGCGATTTGCCTTGAGCCGCCGCCGCAATTACCTCGCAAGCGGCATGGCCGTTGAAATTTGATTCCGGTTTCTCCCCGGTGGCGTCAAAATAGCCCATTAAAGCCAAATAGCTCTGGCAGGAATTGACCAGTAGAATAACTGAATCCGGCTCCATTTCTAAATCTTCAAATTCTCTTAACGGAGCAAATACCGCTGCCTGATATTTGTTTTGAGGCATTGCCTCAATCTTTTCTGATAATTGGTCAAATCTTTCTCCGGTATAAGCAAAACCTTTGATCCAGCGCTCTTTTAAATCCTTTGGAGGTAATTCAAACCCCATTACATATGAACCGACTACACAGGCGTCAATGTTTTCCAAATAAACGCCTCTGGTTTTCTCATAAACCGCAACCATTTTCAACAGCTGGCATAAGGCCCGGTTTGCTTCCAAAGGGATAATTTCTTTTTCATTTAAAACCTCTTTTGACTCTAAAAATTTTATCCCTACCGGCGCCCCTTTCGGCTTAAGCAGTTTTTCAGTTTTTTGCTCGATTGTTTTTAAATTCATTTTACTCACCTCCTTCTTTTAATTTATTGTCTTAAATTGTTTAAAGATTACAGTTTTGAAGCGGGGTTGATACAGCCGTATTCAATACAATCTTTAATATCATTTT
>CAZDJQ010000046.1:0-3228 GCA_964505765.1 uncultured Gammaproteobacteria bacterium
AATTAATTGTTATTTTTCAACTTAACCAGTGGTCCTAATTTTGGGTAGTATTAATAATCAAATCTTTCTACCATGCAATCAGTGGTGGAGTATGCTTTTTTGGTAGTTCCATTTTCTTCTTTAAAAGGTAATTCATAAAATCCTGATTTATAATAATCAAACCCATAAAAATAAGTATCACCAAACCATGACTTTTTAATATGATAAGGCAATGATGATATGTTCGTCTCTCCAGCCCTCCAGATCATACCTTTACTCTTAAGAGTTTTGTTAATCTTATTTATTTTATCAAGTTGATTATTTCTATTTGCTAATGTGTTGAGTGAAACGATATCATTATTTTTTTCATCTAGTTTGTAACTAATAATACTTGAAATTACAACCCTTGAGTCAAATACCTCAACATAGATATTGTCTATTTTCACTGATTTTAATATACTTGTTTCTATAGAAGCTTGATTAATGTTTTCACTTTGATTCTCCCCCAATATTGCTGAGTTGTAAACGGTAAATAACAATGTACATTTTTCAGCAAATAAGAATGCACAAATTTCAGCAAATATCGATGTACATTTTTCAGCAAATAAGAATGCACAAATTTCAGCAAATATCGATGTACATTTTTCAGCAAATAAGAATGTACTTTTTCTAGACAGAAAATTCTTCTTTCAAGAGAAAGCTATCCATTTTTTCATCATTTACGATTAAGGAAAACAGGACAACCTAATGTTGAAAAGGTTGTTTTGAGTCAGATGGGATTATCCTGTTATTGGTTGATTATTAACCAATAACAGGAGGGTTCCCCATGAGAAAAAAATTAATACATCAATGGATTATGTACCATGAGATTCACCAGCGATACAGAGATGGACGCAGACCTTCACAGATCAGCAGAGACCTGGGCCTGGACAGAAGAACCGTTAAAAAATATCTTATAATGAGCGAAGAAGAATACCTGGATTTTATTCACAATCAGCAAAGTCGGGTGAAATTGCTGACTCCCTATGAGGATTTTATTAAGACCAGACTGGAAAATTGCCAGGATGCATCAACAGCTCAGATCCACGACTGGTTAAAAGAGCATTATGATGATTTTATCGATGTTAATGAAAAGACGGTTTTCAACTTTGTTCTATATGCCCGGAACAAATACGGAATACCAAAATCTTTTAGTCAACGGGATTTCTCAAAAGTTGATGAGCTGCCCTATGGAAAACAGATCCAGGCTGATTTTGGGGAATATAATATGACAACCGATGAAGGAAAGCGAAAGAAAGTTTATTTATTTTCTACGGTATTATCTCGATCCCGGTATAAATACAACTTTTACTCGGTAAGTCCTTTTACTACTATTGCAGCTATTGCTGCTCATGAAATAGCTTTTCAGTTTTTTGGGGGAATCTCCGAAGAAATCGTATATGATCAGGACACATTGTTACTTGTTGATGAGAACAAAGGAGATCTGATTTTAACTGATGCTTTTCGAAAATATGCTGATTCCAGGGGATTTAAGGTATATTTTTGTCGGAAGTCTGATCCTCAGAGTAAAGGCAAAACCGAAAATGTTATTAGGTACAGCAAATATAACTTTCTTCGTGGCCGTATCTTTATTAATATCGATACACTTAACGGTCAGAATATAGCATGGCTCAATCGAACGGCCAATGCAAAAGTTCATTCTACTACAAAAAAAATTCCTTATGAAGAGTGGCTGATCGAGAAAAGTTACCTCAAGCCCATAGTAGGTTCCTTTTCTCCGGAGAATGCATTGGATGAATATACTGTCATCAAAGACAACACAATCTCTTATAAAGGAAATTTCTACCGGGTACCGGTGGGGACCTTTAAACCACCCAAGACAACTGTTCACTCCGAGGTAACTGATGATAATCGGTTGATCATTTATGATGCAGACAACCATAAAATTGCTTCACATAAGATTTACCGGGGGAAAGGACAAATCATTGGTGGCAGCAATTATAAAAGAGAATTCTCTTTGGGCATTGATCAGCTTATGGATGAATTGTCCGGGAAATTTGCCAATCCTAACCAGGCTATGGAATATTTTCTTCAAATACGTAAAGAAAAGCCCAGGTACATCCGGGACCAGCTTCAGCATATTAAGAAGCTCACCGGTATTTATGATATGGACGCAATGACCGAGGCCATGAGTTTTTGCATCATAAACAAAATCTACCGGGCAACGGATCTGGGAAACGTTGTTAAAATAGTCCTTGCGCGGAGAGCCCAGGAAACTACAATCCCTGAGTCTATCGAGATAAAAACAATAAACCAGACGGCACATAAAATTATACCCAATCAAAGTGATATATCAGATTATCAATCCTTAATGAGTTAAGCCTATGGAAACAAAAACACTTGCTCTCAAAGAATATGCAAACCAGCTAAAACTAAGCGGCATACAGGATCAGGTGGAAGAGCTGATCCGAAAAGCATCAGAAGAAAAATGCAGTTACCTGGATTTTTCCTTGAGTCTCCTGGAAACCGAAATTAACCAGCGAAGACAGCGCGATCTGGAGAAAAGAATCAAAGCTGCAAGATTGCCGTTTGATCATGACCTGGATAAGTATGATTACTCTTTTATGAATGGCATCAGCAAACAGCAGCTAAATCAGCTCAGGGAATGCCAATGGCTTGAGCAAAATTATAATGTTGTATTGATGGGACCCTCTGGTATTGCAAAGACTTTTATCGCTGCCGGTCTTTGTTATGATGCCCTGAAGATCGGATATAAAGCCTACTTCCGTACTATGGAGCAGATAAATGAAACCCTTATCATGAAAGATATTACCAGATCGGCCCGAATTGAATACAACAAGCTTCTCAAGGCTAATCTTTTGGTAATTGATGATATTATGATGTTTGCCCTGGAAAAGAAGCAGGCGGTTCAGTTCTTTAATTTTATAAATCATCTCCATGAACGAGCATCTTTTGTCGTTACGACCAATAAGAGTCCGCAAGACTGGGTAAAAATGCTTGATGATGAAGTAATAGCGACAGCTTTGCTTGACAGGATACTGTATCGTTGCGAGGTGATTAGGTTATCCGGGAAAAGTTATCGGTTGCAACACCGCAAAACCATTTTTAATTGAGTTATTGTTCTTTGATTTTTTCGTATGTTTAAATTGAAAAAATGGACATTCTTAATTGCTGTTTTTTGTACATCCTTATTTGCCATTTTTTGTACATTGTAACTTCCCGCTTACA
>CAZDJQ010000047.1:0-2965 GCA_964505765.1 uncultured Gammaproteobacteria bacterium
CCAGGAATATCATCATCAATGAGTGAATTCATGCAAGCCACTACTTCTTTCACAGCCTCAGTAAGCTGCTCCAGCATGAAGAGGTCTGTTTCAGTGGGTCTAGACGGATATCTTCCTATGGAAAGGGCCAGCTTCAACGTCATATGACTTAATGAGCCCCCTCTTAAAGCATATTCCAGAGAGCCTCTATAGCCAAACCCCCTGGGAATGATATCTTCTTCCAGAATAATGAATTTTTCTTCAAACCCTTCCAGGGCTTTTTTTACTGGTTGTGGGAAGGACTTCTCTTCTGGTTTTCCCTCATATATCTTTTCGAGCTGCCTGCGGATACTTTTTACTCCAGTTACCACAAGCCCGATTTTTCTTGAAAGAACCATGACTTCCACTTGTTTTTCTATTTTCAGAGCTCTTTCCTGCTCCAGCATCACAAATTCAGGATCTGGTTTAATCAAGGCTTTTGATTCCAGAATTTCATCTCCTACATCAAGTTCAACCTTATATTCTCCAGCTGCAACTTCAGGAGGAGAAACCATACCCAAGCCTCCTGTTTTGATGGGCTCTCCCTCCTCTGTTCTCGGGACAAACTGCAGATTCCACTGATACCGGTACACTCCCTTTTTGTTCAAAACCCTTATCTGGAAAAGCTCTTCACCTTCCTTGTTTTTTATAAAAATTCTTATCCTTCCGGATGGCTTTTCCTTGAAATACACATTGATACCCAAGCCGTACTCAGGATTTTTACCAGAATACACACTGCTGGTGAAAAATTCGCCTTTATAAAAGATAAAGTGTTTTGTAGCAGGCCTGATGGAAAATAAATGATAGGGCTTATTAAGGACTTCTTCAGTCGTCTCTTGAAGAGGACTGATATCATCCAAAATCCAAATGCCTCTTCCGTGGGTTCCTATGATCAGATCATTCGCTTGCGGATGAACAGCAATATCCCTGACCGCTACAGTAGGAAGATTGTTGTTCAAAGAAAACCAGGTTTTTCCTCTATCCAGAGAAGCATATATTCCAAACTCCATCCCCACAAACAGCAGATTCCTGTTTTTTAAGTCCTCCCTCACCACATGGATCCATCCAAAAGGAAGATTGCCCTTAATTGAGGTCCAGGTTTCACCAAAATCTGTAGTCATATAGAGATAGGTGCTGTAGTCATCACTTCTGTGCCCGTCAAACGCAGCATAGGCGGTTCCCGCATCAAAATGGGAGGCTTCAATCCGGCTGCACCAGGTATTCTGAGGCAGGTCTGGAATGTTTTCCACTACATTTTCCCAGTTCTTTCCCCCGTTTCTAGTGATCTGAACGTTTCCGTCATCTGTTCCGCACCATATAACCCCTTTCTCAAGAGGAGACTCTGCTATGGTGCATATAGTGCAGTGCACCTCAGCACCTGTGTTATCCAGAGTGATCAGACCTCCGGAATCCTTTAATTTAGCCGGATCATTTGTGGATAGGTCCGGACTTACAATTTTCCAGGAGTGACCCTGGTCTTCGCTTTTAAACAGATAACTCCCGCCTGTATAAATGGCTTTGTGGTCATGGGGAGAAATGAGCACCGGGGCGTTCCAGTTGAATCGATAGGGAGGTTTATCTAAAGCTGCCTTTGGTTTAATGTCTTTACGCCGGTCTATTTTAAGATGGTACCGATAAAGCCCATTCATCTGTGAATTGGCATAAACAATGTTATAATCAGTGGGGTCGACTTCACAGTAAAAACCATCCCCTCCCCCCACATTGAACCAGTCCTCATTGATGATCCCTCCTCTATCCAGGCTGTTGCTGGGACCGCCCCACACCCCGTTGTCCTGAAGTCCGCAGTAAACATAATAGGGTTCCCTCATGTCATATCCGATCTGATAGACCTCAGCCAAAGCCATATGTTTGATGGCACGCCAGCTAGCTCCCCGGTCATAGGTAATGTCAATCCCCCCGTCATTTCCATCAATAAGATGAAGAGGGTTGTTGGGGTCAATCCATAAGGCATGATGATCGGGATGAGTGCCCGCAGATATGGCTTTGAATTTTTGCCCCATATCTTCAGAAACAAACAGCCCTCCTGAAAAAACATAAACCACTTTATCATCTGTAGGATCTACTCTTATCTGACTGTAATAAAAAGGCCGGAAATTGATCTGCATATAAGTTTCATTGTCGCACATCCTGGTCCAGGTAGCCCCTTTATCTTCCGAACGCCATATCCCTCCCTCTTTGTGTT
Organism: uncultured Gammaproteobacteria bacterium; assembly: GCA_964505765.1. GTDB lineage: Bacteria > Patescibacteriota > Microgenomatia > UBA12405 > JAHJSD01 > CAZDJQ01. The sequence goes on from CAZDJQ010000047.1 coordinate 2,222, forward strand.
CAATCAATGCATAGACAACATTAGGTTTGCTTCGAGACACTGCCAGGCCGATCCTTCCCATAATTCCTTCAGGCAAATCTTTAACCAGCCGCTTCCAGGTCTGCCCTCCGTCCTCGGTCTTATAAATACCGCTCCCTGCACCTCCGCTGTAAAAGTAATAAGGATACCTTTGATAATCCCATGCTGCAGCATATAAAACACAGCTGTCAGAAGGGTCTATAACCAGGTCAGCTATCCCTGTGCTCTCATTTACATAAAGCACCTTTTTCCAGGTTTGGCCTCCGTCAGTGGTTTTATAGACCCCTCTCTCCTCATTTTTCCCCCATAAATGGCCCTGTGCAGCTACATACACGGTATCTGGATTTTTTAAGTCAATGATGATCCGGCTTATGTGACGGGTCTCTTTCAAACCAAGATGTACCCAGGTCTTTCCCCCATCGATTGATTTATAAACTCCATCACCAATGGTAACACTGTTTCTTGCTGTTGCCTCACCTGTTCCGACCCATATCACATCCGGATTGGTTTGGTCTATGGCGATATCTCCTACAGAGACTGTATTTTCTTTATAAAACACAGGCTCCCAGGTAGTCCCATCATTGGTCGACTTCCACACTCCGCTGGGCCCTATGGCAGCATAGATGATCCACGGCTTATCTTCAACCGCTTCAATATCAACAGTTCGTCCCCCCATAACCGCAGGCCCAATGCTTCTCCATTCCATTCCCTTAAAAATATCTCTGA
>CAZDJQ010000048.1:0-2914 GCA_964505765.1 uncultured Gammaproteobacteria bacterium
TTTCTTCACCTCCTTTGCAAATAAAATTTAAATGTTAATTTAATAATATTTGCTGGGATTGGGGAATACGTGCAGGGTCGCGGGAGGTTATTAAAAAGTTCAGAGTAGTTATGAAAATTTAAGTCGCTCACTATTGTCTTATAAGTATAATCTTACGGCAGGAATTAATAACATAATATAATAGTTATTAAGAAAAATGTCAACTTTTAGGTTTGTCTAGTTTTCGGAAAAACTACAATTTCGATAAACACCCTCTTAAACTACATCCGGCAGAATAAAATCTCTTAAAAAAAATTATATAAATTACTTTAATGATTCGAATCATCGAAGTAAAAGCTGAGGCAAAGAGTTGATCTAAAAAGTTGCTTTCTTTTTAATTTAATGTTATATTTTCTTACTCGAGTTGGCTGGGGCCCATACTAGGCTGGGCCCCACCAACTCTCCTTTTCTGAACTTAATTAACAGACTCCAACACATTCAAAACTAGGCTGATTCAAATAATTCATTCTAAAAATGAATTATTCTAATTAATACAAGCTTTATCTTAATTTGTCAAGAGAAAACTCCATTCAATTTCGCCCCCATCTTTTGTTAAAACTGCAACCAACTGGTATTTCCGGCATAATCAACTGCTTTAAAATCTTTATCTTCCAAATCGCTATACATTATTTCTTCTTTTATTAAATTCCCTTTAATTCCGCTCCCTAAATCATGTCTAACCACATAAATCTTATTATCCTCGGAAAAATTTTCAATATCATCAATATCAACAACACACATATTATTAATTTCTAACTTTGCCGGGGAGGAATCAGGTTTATTGTTAACCAAGTGGAATAAAACTTCTATCTCTCCCTGTTGATTTTTCAAGGGGAATAATATCTGCTGATCGCCGCTGTAGGCCACCCAGCCGTTTTTTTCTCCGGCTCCGTCTACATAAATTAATTGGTCATCGATAAATACCTGAAAAGAAACAATTTCTGACATCGCCGTTGCCGCTAAACGATAGTTAAATGCCAGCCAAGAGCCGGTTTGGCTAACAGATAAATTAATTCTCTTATCACCTTGAGAATCAATAACCTGTTCTATCATGCTCGAGTCGCATTGAAATTCGGGGATTGAAAATGCCAAACTGGGTGGTTGGCTGTCAATCTGTAAAGTCGAGAACTGCCAGTTTTGAAACTGCTGACCGGCTAATTCCCGGGGATTATTAGTCTGCCTGTTTCCGGCTTTATCAACCGCAATCGTCAGCCATTGATAAACATTATCTTCCAAATCAAACAATAAAAATTCGCCTTCCGATTCAATCTGGTCAGCCGCAAGCCGCCAATCGCTGTATAAATCCCTCTGCCAGAGTTCTACTTTTTCAACTCCACTGCCGATATCAGCTGATAAATACTCTATTTTTACTGTTTTTTGATTTTGTTTTGTTAAATTAGTTATTTCTGATGTTGGACTTATATCGTCTTTAATAGTAATCGTCAGCCCGCCGACTAAAACCTTATCTTGAAACAGCGCTTGAACGCGTTTAAAAAGAATAGAATTAGGCAACAAGCTGTAGCTGATTAAAAAACTAATACTAAAACAAAATAAACCAATAAAAACTTTATTTTTTGTCATCTTGAAATTACTTGTAAATCTAGGGATATGGAACAGATATATTTTTTGACCGTGAAGAGACAAACGAGTTAAGAATTTAACTTCATTAATCCCAACCACTGTAAACGAGTGGTTCTAAAAAATATACTGTTCCTTTCCCATTAAGCTTTCTACTCCAAAACCTGTGTTCCGGTAAACTCCAAATCCAAATCAACACTCTTTCCCTCAATCTCATTACCCGCATTCTCGTCTACTTTCAACCACAAAACAAAATGTCTTTCCTCATCTTGGGCAATCGGTTCATTGACAATTTCAGGGGAATTGTTTCTCCACCATCGCATTGTCTGCCAACCGGTATTGCTGACAATTGTTCCCTTTGTTCCGGGAACACCATCGCCGGCATCATTATTTGCACCGGTTTCTCCGCCGTATTCAATCACCGCCCCGTAAATCTTATCTCTTAACTCACCCCAGTCTCCGTCATACTTTTTTAAAGTCGCCTCAACCATTAAACTGATTTCCGATTGACTCCGGTTGATTAACCTGAATTTATCCCCGATAATATAGCCGGGAAAAATATCGGTCAGTAAATCATTTTCCGGATAATTTATTTCGTCATGTTCTGACTCACTTAAATCATTATTCCCAATCTTTAAATCCGCATTTCCAGTGGAAATAGTCATTCCTTTTACTTGGGTGCGGTCGGAAAAAAGAGCATAAGAAGCGCCGGCAGCTGCTCCAACAACGAGCATTATAATTACTAGGCTTACTAGGCTTTTTCGCATTTATTTTATCACCCCCTTTCAAATTTATTTTTTATTTTCGGCCAAATTAATTGCCATGCTAATATCACCCCAAAAGCGTCAATAACAACATCTCTAATCGTCCCTTCTCTGGTTGGAACAAAACCTTGATGGAGTTCGTCCGCCGCTCCGTAAGTAATTGAAATTATCATTGCGATAATGCCGGCATTTTTTATCCCCGGCAGAGCAATACGCCAAAGCAAGAATAAAATCGCATAAATAATCAGGTGAAGCGACTTAAAAATCACAAAGCTCAGTAAATAATCACCGGTAACTGCAACTCTCTTTTGGGCTGAGGCAAAAAAAATCAACCCCATCCATAGTAACGGAAAAATAAATCGCCAGCTTTTTTTAATTTTCATCTTTTTTTATTTTAGCAAATATTTTTTCAATATAAGGCCAGCCGCCGACAACCGACAAACAGCCGCCGCCGATTGTAATCAATCCCAAAGCAATATATTTGTTGAAATTATTTTCTTTTGGCGGCGCTGTTTCTCCCAAAACCTCACCGG
>CAZDJQ010000049.1:0-2848 GCA_964505765.1 uncultured Gammaproteobacteria bacterium
TTTTTCATTGACAAGACTAAAAATTCTTAATAGAATCTAGTTTGCAGGAAGTAATAATTAATTTGAATTCATATTTATTTTGATGCAGGAAAGTTTCCTTTAAGACAAAAAAGCCTCCAAAAGGTTTTTTCGTCTACCGTGAGTATCAACTCACAAACACTGAAAAGTGATGAGCTTGAAAAACTTGTTTCATGCTTTACCTAAAACCAAATCCCTACCAAAAATTTCATTAAGGAGGATTCATGGAAACACAGGAAAAAGTGTTTTTTGAGGAAGAGCTAAATCCTGACTTTTTAAGCACTATAAAAACCCTAAGCCACTGTGAAGAAATTGACCGCTGCATTCAATGCGGAACTTGCTCCAGCTCATGTCCTGATGCTGCCTACATGGACTATACCCCAAGAAAAATCATTGCTCTAACCAAAGGCGGCTTCGAAGAAACGGTTCTTAAAAGTTTTACTCCCTGGCTTTGTGCATCCTGTTATAACTGTCAGGTTCGCTGTCCTTCAAAAATTAAAATCACTGACGTCATGTATGCCATCAAAAGAAAAGCCATCCAAGAGAATGTCTATCCTTCCAGGTTCTCAATCCCGGTTATGTATAAAGAAATGCACAAAATACTGACCAAAAACGGCCGGAGTTCAGAGCTTTGGCTTATGTTGAATCTCTATTTAAAAACTCTGAATCCATTCGGCCTTCTCAAAATGGCTCCCTTAGGACTGAAGTTGATGAAAACAGGAAGAATGTCTTTAAAAAAAGAATCCATAAAAAATAAAAAACAGCTTAAAAATCTTCTCAAAGCCGTAAAGGAGGATACCTGATGAAGGAATATATCTACTACCCAGGATGTTCGGTAAAAACCAATGCCAAACATTATGAAGAATCGATTCTCCCCGTGTTTCGAATTCTTGGATTGGACCTAGAGGAACTTCCTGACTGGAACTGCTGCGGAGCCACTGCTTCGATGTCTGTGGATGATGAAAAAGCAGCTGCGATAAACGGACGGATTCTCGCGATTGCAGAAAAAGCAGAAAAAGACATCATCGCCCCTTGTGCAGCCTGCTATCTTTCTTTAAAAAAAGCAAACCAATATCTCACAGACCATTCGGAAAGTTCAGAGAAGATTCTCGCTGAATTAAAAAAACTAGATTTAGAATACAAAGGAACCATAAAAGTCAAGCATCCGGTAGAAGTACTCCTGAATGAAATTGGAGCGGATGCTATAAAAGAAAAGGTCCAGCAAGAGCTGAAAGGCATTAAAGTCGCCTCATATTATGGATGCCAGGTGGTAAGGCCTTTCGAAGATTTTGATGACATGGACTACCCCCAAAGCATGGACACTTTACTCGAATCCATAGGTGTAAAAACAGTAGACTTTACAGCAAAGACCAAATGTTGCGGGGGCGCTCTCACGGCAAATCTAGAAGAACTGGGATCCAGACTCAATTATATCATACTCAAAGAAGCCAAAAAAAAGGGTGCTGATGCGGTGGTCACTTTGTGTCCCCTCTGTCTTTTTAATCTTGAAATCACCCAACAAAAAATTTCAAAAATATATGATGAAGACTTTAAGATGCCCATTTTGTTCTTCAGTCAACTCATGGGATTAGCGTTTGGTCTTCCCAAAGAAGACCTTGGGTTTTCTCGTTCTCTTATTCCGATCAAACAAATATGGGACAAAATCGAAATTGGAGGAACAAATGTCTGATAATGGTCAACCAAGAATCGGCGTTTTTATCTGCCACTGCGGAGCTAATATCGCTGACAAGGTCAATGTCTTCGAGGTCACTGAGTTTGCTTCAAAGCTTGATAATGTCGCCTTTGCCACAGAATATAAATTCATGTGTTCTGACCCGGGACAGGACCTGATAAGAAAAAGCATAAAGGAACACAATCTAAACCGGGTCATCGTGGCATCCTGTTCACCCTTGATGCATGAACCTACCTTTAGAGGAGTAACTGCAGAAGGAGACTTAAATCCTTTCTACTTCCAAATGACAAATATTCGAGAGCAAGTTTCTTGGGTCACTAAGGACCCTGAAGCTGCTACCAAAAAAGCAAAATCCCTGGTATCAGCTTCTGTTCGAAGAGTTGCTTTACATGAAGCGCTGGAGAGAAAAGAAGTCCCTGTCCGACCTGAAATTTTGATTGTGGGTGGGGGGATTGCCGGCATTCAAGCAGCTTTGACCTATGCCAATTCCGGCAAAAAAGTCTATTTGGTGGAAAAAGATTCCTCTATTGGCGGGCATATGTCCATGCTGGATAAGACATTTCCTACATTGGACTGTTCAGCATGTATATTGACACCCAAAATGTCAGATGTAGGCAAACACCCCAACATAGAACTCATCACATGGAGCGAAGTAAAAGAAATTTCCGGGCATGTGGGCAACTTTAAGGTCAGAATCAACAAAAAAGCCAGATATGTTGATGTTGAGAAATGCAACGGCTGCGGAATATGCTGGGAAAGCTGTCCCACCACTATTGTCCCATCACAAAGAACTATTAAAAAAGGTGACTTGACCATAAAAACAGTCCTTAAAGAAAACTAGACTTGAAATGACTTTAAAAGAAATCGTAGATATACTCGATGCAAAACTAATTGTTGGAGAATCCCATCTAGAGGATGAGATTGAATTTGCGGGTGGCTCTGATTTGATGAGCGATGTGTTAGCGTTTGCAAAGCCTGGGATCCTTCTTCTGACAGGCCTTGCCCACTCTCAATCTGTGCGGACAGCCGATATAATCGGAGCCAAAGCCATTGTTTATGTCCGGGGGAAGAAGCCTGACCCAGAAGGAATAGAACTTGCAAGAAAAAAGGATATTCCTATTCTTTTAACAGACTATA
>CAZDJQ010000050.1:0-2600 GCA_964505765.1 uncultured Gammaproteobacteria bacterium
CCTGTACTCGAGGCACTCAGCTGCCTCGGGTTCGACTCGAGGGAGGAGTTTGTCTCCTTCTTCGAGATGGAAGTGGCAACCCGAGAGGTCGCCACTTGCCCCCAAGAGGGTTGTTGCATTCGCGTCCTTCGAGAGAAGGATGAGGGCGGTAGTATTACGCCCTTCGAGATGTCCAACCCGACGAACGCAACGTTCGACGGATGGCGCTCTGCGAAGCACGAGGAACAGGCCAAGGTCCCCCCGGGGACGTGGTCCGTAGAAGGAATCACCATCCGCCCCTGGCGGTAGGTGATTTTCCCTTCGGGAGTGCAGACCGCAAGGCCTGCACTCCTCCGTTCTCTCTTTGAGAGACACCCAGTACCACAACACCACACGACGACGAACAAGCAAATTTTCCCATATACCACGTTGGATATATGGCAAGCCTTAAATAAATTTAAATTAATTAATTAAAAAAAGATGAAGAAATTAAGTTTAGTTTTACCGGTATACAATGAAGCAGATAGAATTAAGTCAACCATTGAGAAACTGAAAAACGGGGTTGACTCCTTCCCCTATGACCTACATGAAATTATCTTTGTCAATGACGGAAGTAACGACAAAACTTTGTCTATTTTAAAAAGCCAAAAAGAATCTATTGAATCAATTTTGGAGGTTAACGTTCAGATACTTTCATATAAAGAAAATAAGGGCCGTGGCTATGCTGTTCGTTTAGGCGGTTTAAATGCTACCGGTAATTACATTATTTATACTGACTCTGACTTCTCTATTCCTTTAACTAACTTTTCTAAATTCAAGGAATATCTTGATAAGGATTTTGATTTGGTTTTTGGTTCAAAGAAAAAACCTGGAGCTGAAGCCTTAATTAAACGGGGTCTTATTAGAAAAATTGTTGGTTACGGTCATACTCTTCTTGCTTCTTTAGTTTTAGGTGTATTTGCCTGGGACTATCAAGGCGGATTTAAAGTTTTTTCTAAGAGTTTTGTCCATGAAATTTTCCCGAAACTGGAAGTTAAACGCTGGGGGTTTGACATGGAGGTAATTTTTCTAGCTAAGAGATTAGGTTATTTAAATAAAGAGGTTCCAGTTAACTGGAGTCACGTTGAGAACAACAGTAAAGTTAAATTAATCAGAGATATATTTAGATTTATACCCGAAATTTTTAAAATACGATTTAATTGGCTTGTTGGCCACTACCACAAAAAAGTTGCTTCTAAAATTGAACAAAGTATTGCTTATCAGTTATATTAAAACTATATATGACTAAGCAATTAACTATTATTTCACCCTATCCTCCTTACAGGACTAAATATGAAAGTAAACATAGTGCTTTAGCTTCCTTTGTTAAAAACAAAGTTGATAATTTTGACAAAAATATTTCCATAAAAATCTTGGCTGACATTATTGATGATAAAAAACAATGGCAAGAAAAAAATGTTGAAGTAAAACGTGTTTGGCAAAGAAAATCATTTCTTTCTTATGTCAATTTATTAAAAGAAATCTCTAGAGACAAACAATCTAACAAAATATTAATTGAGCTGGAATGGAACTTATTTGGCAAAAATCCTTTTTATATTCTCCCCTTCCCCGTCTTTTGTTTAATTTTAAAGTTGTTTTATAAAAAGGAACTTTATATTGTTACCCACGGAGTTAGTTTAAACTTTTCTCAGCTAGCACCACAATTAGGTTTGGATCCTAATTCTTTAAAATCCAAATTTTATAATCTCGGCCTAAATATTTTTTATTGGCTGTTAAATAAGTCAGCAACTAATATTATAACCTTAGAACAGCATTTAGCTGACAAGATTAATAAAAAGTTAAGTACACAAAAAGCTGTTTTTATTCCCCATGGGGTAGATACTGATCTAAAATTATTTAATAAAACAAAATCCAGAGAAAAATTAGGCATTGATAGAAATAAGTTTTTATTAGTCTGCTTTGGCTTCTTAACTTGGTATAAAGGCTCAGACAAACTGGCAGAAATCTTTTCGAATTATGTTAAACAAGAAAAAGATAGAAACATTCAATTAATTTTTTCTGGTGGCCCAAGTAAAACACACCAAAAAGATCTAAATTATCAAGAATTTATTAAAAAAATTAATAGAATTGTAAATAAAACAAAAGAAATAGAAATTTCCGGTTTTGTAGCTGAAGAAGATATTACTCATTATTATTCAGCGGCGGATCTTATCGTCCTCCCTTACCGAAAATTTATTTCTTCCTCCGGGCCTTTATCTCTAGCTTTTAGCCTCGGAAAACCGGTCTTACTATCTCAAAATATGAAAAATTATTTAAAAAGTCCTGATTTTAAAAAAGCTTTAAATAAAGTATCTTTAGATGAAGATAAACTATTCTTCCCGTTAAACAAAATCGGCATTAAAAGAGGGCTTAATAACTTTAAGAACAATAAACAAAAATTTACAAAATTTTCTAATATTATGAAACAACAACGTGGCTGGAATATTGTTTCTCAAAATTATTTAGACCTAATTTTTAAATGAAAAAAATAAAAAAGTATTGGCCGATTATATTTCTTTCTCTTTTATTAATTGTCATCTTTATTGCCAACTTTACCCCCGGAACTTATTTAGCCGGCTGGG
>CAZDJQ010000051.1:0-2571 GCA_964505765.1 uncultured Gammaproteobacteria bacterium
AAAAAGTAAGAGGAGTAAGAAGAGGAAGCTAAGTGGTTAAAGTAAGGGATAAGGAAATAAGGGAAAAAGGAAAAAGAAAAAAAGGGAAATGAGTAAGATGATCCCGATTTATGACCCATTTTTTGAATTTATTTATTAAGGAGGGAAAATATGGGGAAAAAATTCATTGATTTGTATCAAGATTATTCCAGAGGCCGTCTGGGGCGCCGCGAGTTTCTCAAGAAATTAGCCTCTCTTGCCGGAGGCACAGCCGCAGCAATGGCTCTGCTTCCCCTTATCGAGCAAAAATACAGCCGAGCCCAAGCCCACGCCCGCACAAACCCCAACCCCAATACCCACGTTAACACCCAAATAATCTCTGCAGATGACCCCCGCCTCGAGACCGAAATCATCCACTATCCCGGCGAAACAGGGGAGGTGCGCGCCTACAACGCCTGCCCCAGGGTCCCTGAGGGCAAAGAGCCCCAGAAACTCCCTGCTGTGATCGTGATCCACGAGAACAGGGGCCTCCAGCCCCACATCCAGGACGTAACCCGCCGTGTGGCACTGGAAGGATACGTAGCCCTAGCTCCGGACGCGATCTCGCCCCTGGGAGGCACCCCTGAGAGCGTGGATGAGGCGCGCTCCAAGATGAGGGAGCTGGACAGTGAAGACACAGTCAAAAACTTTGTGGCAGCCGTCCAGTACCTCAAAACCCATCCCAAAACCACAGGAAAAGTAGGGTGCATGGGTTTCTGCTGGGGAGGGGGCATGACCAACCAGGTGGCGGTCCATGCACCGGACCTGACCGCTGCCGTGCCTTTTTACGGCCGTCAGCCTGACCCAAAGGATGTGCCCAAAATCAAAGCCTCCCTGCTTCTCCATTACGCAGGCCTGGACGAACGCATCAACGCGGGAATCCCTGAATTTGAGGAAGCGCTCAAAAAAGCCTCCCTAGAATACCAGTTGTATATGTACGAGGGAGCAGCCCATGCGTTTTTCAACGACTCAAACCCGGACCGATTTCACAAGCAAGCTGCTGAACTCGCGTGGAAGCGCACCATTGCATTTTTTGAGGAAAAGCTAAAAACCTGAGCTAACGATTAGCGATACCAAAATTTCTTATTTTTTGAATTTTTTGAATTTCTTGAATTTTTTATTTTTCTGCTTCTGCCATTCTGCTGCCACCTGCTCCACCCAGGGCCTGCAGTGAGTAAAAAAGCGCTTGTACCCGGCACACAGATAATTCAATCCGTCTTCACCCTCCGGCGTCTGGACGAAGCGGTTCTTCGGGCATTCCCCGTTGCACATGTCTCTGACCTCGCATTCCCGGCACATACGGGGCAGGGTCTCCCATTTGGCTCTGCCAAAAGCTCTCTGCTCCCGGCTTGCGAGAAGCTCCCTTAGAGGAGTCTCCACAATATTCCCCAGCCGGTGTTCCTTATCCACAAAATGGTCGCATGAGTAGAAATCGCCGTTGTGCTCCACCACCGGAATGTCACCGCACTCTCGTCGAAAAATACACAGGGAATGTTCCTGTTTAAAAGCGGTCCGGGCTGCTTCCTCGAATATCTGCACCTTAAGCCGCCCGATATCCTGCTCCATCCACTCGTCAAAAACCGCACACAGAAATTCCCCCCAGGCGTCAGCCGGCACACTCAGAGGATTCACGCGGCTCTCAGCGCCCTCACCCTCAGCATCATCCCGCATCACCGCCGGCAGAAAGCTGATGTAAGACGCTCCGATGTGTTTGAAAAACCCATACACTTCCCTGGGGAATTTGACATTAAGCGCATTCACCACGCACAAAATATCCGTCGAAACCCCGTGCCTGCGCAAAAGGTGATAGCCCTGAAGAGTCTTATTAAAGGTGGGCTTTCCTCCCTTGGTCACACGAAAGCGGTCATGGATTTCCCGCGGCCCGTCAAGACTCAGTCCCACAAAAAAGCCCTGCTCTGCAAGAAAGCGGGCCCATTCCTCATCCAGCAGTGTCCCGTTGGTCTGCATTCCGTTAAAGATCTGCTGACCCGGCGGCTTGTGCTTCTGCTGAAGCGCCACAATTTTGCGGAAGTAATCCAGTCCCAAGACAGTAGGCTCCCCGCCGTGCCAGGAAAAACGAATCACAGGCTCCCTGCAGGCTTCGATGTGCTGGACGATGTACTCTTCCAGCAGAATCTCCGGCATGCGGAACTGCTTTCCTGAACCTGGATCACCTGACTCTGACTTTCCTGAACCTTTCCCTCCTGAGTCTGGCCCTCTTGAATCTGCTCCCTCCCAACCTGCCTTCCTTGAATCGGCTCTCCCTAAATTTCTCCTCCTCCGGCCTGTATACAGATTCTCTTTCTCCAGATAATAGCAGTAGCGGCAGGCCAGGTTGCACTGAGGGCCCGCAGGCTTGACAAAGACCTGAAAATCACGAAAATCACGCACAGCCATAAAACATATATTACAAAAAATAGGGGTTCTCTCCAACTTTTTTTGTTTTACTAGCCTGAAAAAATAGGTGAACGGGTATCACGGTACTGTTTTTTAGGGTTCGGTACTGTTTTTTAGGGTTAATGAGACAATTCAATTTGACTTGAACACAGTTTC
>CAZDJQ010000052.1:0-2554 GCA_964505765.1 uncultured Gammaproteobacteria bacterium
CGCCCAGGGAAAATATGTTGATGGAAAAATTACCCAGCTTCATCAGGAAAAAATTGAACAGGATGGTAACAGGCAGGGCAATAAGCATCACCATCACCTGACGCCAGTGCCCCAGAAAAACAAAGATGACCAGTATGACCAGCAGCACCGCAACAATGGCAGAATCCCTCACGCCCGAGATGGCGCCTTTGATGTAATCTGCCTGATTTTCAACGGTATTAAAATGAATATCAGGCGGCACGGTTTCTTTCAGTTTTTGGGTCAACTGGTTTACCGCTTCTGCCACTTCAACCGTGTTCGCGTCAGCCTGCTTGAGAATGTTTAATTTAATGGCGGGTTTTCCGTTAAACCGGGTAACGACGCGCTCGTCCTCATGACCATCTTTCACGGTGGCCAGGTCTTTTAAACGCACCATCGAACCATTGTTATTGACAATAACCACATTGCGCACATCGTCCATACCATGAAATTCCGCGGTGGTGCGCACAATGAATTCACGGCTGCCTTCGGTCACCCGTCCTGCCAGGCGTTCAATGTTTTCTTCCCGCAGTCGACGGATAATCTGATTCAGGGTCAAATCATAGGCAGCGAGCCTTTCGGGATCCAAAAGCACCCGGATTTCCCGTTCCAGCCCCCCTACAATTTCCGTACCGGCGACTCCTTTTACTGCCAAAAACTGATCCTGCAGCACGTTTTCCACCCAGGTGCGCAGTTTTACAATATCCCTGCCTTCTGATTGTACGATGAGCTGCACCACGGGCAGCTGTGACGGATCAGCCTTGAACATGATGGGAGGATCCACATCGGGCGGCAGTTTGCGGGTTGCCAGGCCCATTTTCGCCACCACATCCTGATAGGCTACATCCACATCCGTGCCGTATTCAAAATTGATCAGCAGGGTGTACATACCCTCAATGCTGGATGATTCCAGATAGTCGAGATCATCCACGGTGCTCAAAGTGCGTTCCAGCGGATCGGCAATATTGTCGTTAATTTCCTCAGGAGTGGCGCCGCGCCAGTAGACATAGACCTTGATCATAGGATAGGTGATTTCCGGCAGAAAGTCGGTGGGCATGCGGGAATAACCAAAAAATCCCAACAACAGAGCTGTCAGAATCAGCACAATGGTTGCCACCGGGCGCTTGATGGCGATGGATGTAAGTTTCATTTAATACTCCTTTTTTAGCAGCCGCAGAGACACCGAGTCCACAGAGATTTATAAAAATCATTATTTCTCTGTGGCTATTTATTCACCTGAATTTTCACAACCGTCCCTGTTTTCAGCTGCTGTTGCCCTTCAATTACAATTGTATCTCCAGGAACTACACCGGAAAGAATTTCAAGCCAGCCGTCGGTTTGCAATCCGGTTTGCAGAATCTTTTCCTCTGCTTTGCCGTTACGGACAATAAAGCAGGTTTTATGCTGCGGTCGCTCTATCACCGCCTGCACCGGTATGGCCAGGGCGTTTTCCAGCGTTTGCGTAACAAACAACACCCGCACAAACATTCCTGCCCGCAGATTCGAACACTGATTTTTTAACTTGATTTCCACCATGCCGTTGCGGGTTTGACTGTTCACCTGGGGATAGATGCGCTGGATGATTCCGTGGAATCGTTTTTCCGGGCAGGCATCCGCCAGTATTTCTGCCGTCTGTCCTGTCTTTAATTTTCGGATATTCAGCTCCGATACCGGCACATCCGCCAGAAGCCTGGCGCTGCTCTGAATCTCGAATAATTTGGTTTTTGCCGGCACCATGTCGCCCAGATCCACCCGGCGCCGGGAAACCACGCCTGCGATGGGTGACATAACCGGAATTTCTTTGTATTGCTGAAGAGCAAATTGATAGTCCTCTTGCGCTTGTTCCAGTTGTTTTTTCAATTCTGAATTATTGGGATTTTTTGTCAGCGCCTCCTGCTTTGCCTGAACCAGCAGCCGCGCCGAGTTGATGATATCCTCCCGCACCAGCGAGCTGAGCATGGCGACCACCTGGTTGCGCTGCACCTGATCACCTTCTCGAATTAGGAGTTTGGAAATTTTTCCCTCTGCAGTCGCCAGGATATTGGCGACGCTCTCTGCCCGAAGCGATCCGGGCAATTGCAATTTTTCGGTCAGTATTCTGGTTTGAACCGGCTGAACTTTTACCAGCTTGGCATCGGTTTTTTTAACTTCCGCAGGATTTTTCTGTTTCGAGCCGCAGCCGTGAATCAGCCATAGTGACAGAAGTAAAAAAAATACTATTGAAATTCGTTTCATCTTTACCTTATTCCTCATTTTTTAAATCTATAATTTTCATGAGCCAGTTATAGCCACAGAGTTTTTTGATTTTTTATTCTCTGTGTCTCAGTGGATGCTGGTCTGCTATGAAGTCCTGCTCATCCATTGTCCCCCTTATAAAATTCCCATCACGGCCAGCAGCCGGGCGCGGGCAATGTTGTAATTTAGCGTTGCCTGATCCAGCGTGAGCTGACTGTTGAGCAGAGATTTTTGAATATCCAGCAGGTCCGTATTGGAACGCCGCCCGGCATGATACTCGATCATAGCCAGCCGATAGCTC